>CAYOXH010000032.1:0-8978 GCA_964407875.1 uncultured Gammaproteobacteria bacterium | reverse complement strand
AAGAAGTATATAATTGCGCAACACCAACATCATATAAAGAAGCAAAAAAGTTTTCAGAGCAAACCGCTTTAACTAACTCCCTTGGCATAAAAAATACTCTAGACCTGGCAAAACAGTATAGCGCGAAAATGGTTCATCTTTCATCTTCTGCTATTTATGGTGATCCTTTGCCAGAAGACAACCACTTTTCAGAGGATTACTGGGGATTTATTAATCCTGTTGATGAGCGAGCGTCATACAACGAGTCCAAGCGTTTTTCCGAAACACTGTGCAAGACATATTATGATGTCCATGGAGTTCAAACAACTATTGCGCGTGTTTTTGCGACATATGGGCCTCGCATGATTATGGATGAAGGCAGGCATGTTCCAGATTTTATTAGCGCGGCTATTGATAATAAAGATATTATAATTTACGGAGATAAGGATGTAACAACTTCTTTTTGTTATATAACAGATATGGTAGATGGATTGATGAAGCTTGTTCAATCAAATAATCTCGGGCCATTTAATATTGGAGTTGATGAGGAATATAAGCTTAGCGAAGTTGCGCAAAAAGTAGTTGATTTGGTTGGCTCTAAATCAAAAATTACATTTAAAAAGCCTTTACAAGGCATGCATGTAAAAGGATTGCCAAATATCAAAAAAATAAAAGAAGAAGTTGGTTGGTTTCCTCTTACAAAACTAGATGAAGGCCTAAAAGAAACTATTGAATATATGCGAAGCGTAAAATCTCATTTTCAGCAGCAAGGAATTTGGGATCAAAGCACTTTGGATAGAAAGGAGTAATTAACTGTCATTGCGAGGGAGAGTACTCTCGACCGCGGCAATCTTAACGTCGCATTAGGGCTTGTAAATTAGTATCTATATATTAGTATTTAATCAGTAATTAGTAGTTTTATAAAAAAATCAATCATAATCACCGCAGTTGTGATTATTGCAGCTGGCGCGTACTACTTCTCAACAACCAGCACAACTGGGCCCACAACAGGCGAACAAGGTCAAATCCCAACGTCTGGCGACCAACAGGAGGAAGCTTCTAATTGGGAGACTTATCAAAGCGATAAACATGGATTTTCAATACAATACCCAAAAGAGTGGAATCTAATTTCTAATTCAGAGAATTGGGAGGTGGCGTTTTTAACAAGCGAAGACGGATTCCCCCCTTCTGATATAGTGGTTGATCCTGTTAATCAAGGATGGGTTCGGGTTGACATGGGGGTTTATAAAATCCCAAACAACCGATCTCCAGAATATTTAATCGAGTCATGGCTAGATGGTTCCATGGATGGTGGCCAAAATACATATAATATAAGTGACGTAAAAGCTATTGAAATTAATGGAATAAAAGGAGTTAGGATTGATTCTTCTTTAGATGCTTCTGTTGTAGTTGATTTGTACCACAAAAATAACACTTATTCATTTAATGCATATATTAGATCCCCAGAGACCGAAGATATTTTTGATGAAATAATGAGCACAGTTAGATTTAATTAATTGTATTATGAAAATCATGGTAACAGGTGGAGCTGGATTTATTGGCTCACATTTAACAGATAGATTGATAAACGAGGGTCATCATGTGATGACCCTTGATGATTTTAGTACTGGAAATCATGACTTTGTAAATCCAAAGGCAGAGCTCGCAGAAGTTGATATTACAGATGCCGATAAAGTCAGCAACGCATTTGAGTTGTTCAAGCCAGAAGCTGTGTTTCATTTGGCAGCTATGATTGATTTACGCGCGTCATTAGATAATTCAGAACAATTTCATAAGGTAAATGTTGTTGGATCACAGAATGTTATCAAAGCAAGTAAAGATAGCGGTGTTAAGAAAATCGTTTTTGCTTCGTCTGCAGCTGTGTATGGAGACAACCAAAATCTTCCTATTAAGGAATCTGAGCCAGTTGCATCAGACACTCCTTATGGAGAACAAAAAGCAGAAATTGAGCAGCTACTCAAAGAATCTGGAATTAAGTCAGTTATACTCCGATTTGCGAATGTATATGGTCCGCGGCAAGGAACAGTTGGGGAGGGAGGCGTGATTGCTATATTTTGTAAACGGCTCATATCGTATGAGCCGATTAAGATTTTTGGAGATGGACTACAAAGCCGAGATTTTATTTTTGTGGATGACATTGTATCTGCTAATGTGTCTGTATTAGATTCTAATAAACAATTTAGTATATATAACGTGTCTACTGCTAAGGAAACTACAGTGAACGAAGTTGCTAAAAAGTTATTGACAATCTCGGACAAAAATGCCAAAGTAGAGCATCTAGATGCAATAAAAGACGAAGTGTTATACAATAGCTTAGATAATCGTCTTATTAAGCAAGAATTGGGCTGGGAGCCGTTGGTTGGTCTGGAGGAGGGATTGAAGCGGACATTTACATGGTTTAAAAATTTCCAATAGCCAATTTCCAAGCACCAAGAAAATTTCAATAATCAATAACCAAAATTTAAAGATTATTTGAATATTGAGATTTGGAATTTGGAAATTTCTTGATTATTGGAAATTGGAATTTGGTTATTTTAAGAATATATGAAGATATCTATAATTGGAGCTGGATACGTCGGGCTTGTCACAGGAGCTTCGCTCGCGGAATTAGGGCATGATGTTGTTATCATGGATATTGACCGTGAAAAGATTGATAAGCTTGAAAGAGGAATTGTTCCTATCCATGAGCCAGGTTTGAACCGATTAATAGAAAAAAATTCACTTGAAGAGCGTTTGCGTTTTACGCATAGTTTAGAGGATGCAGTACAAAGCGCTGACATTCATTTTGTTTGTGTGTGGACTCCGCCTATGGAAGACGGTAAAGCGGATTTATCCGCAATCCGAGCTGTAAGCCGTGAACTTGGTAAATTATTTTCAAAAAGAAAAAATTCAAAACCAGTTGTTGTAACAAAGAGCACAGTGCCAGTTGGAACTGGTAAGATTATACAAAAATTGATTCGAGAAAATTACAAAGGCGATTTTGCGGTTGCTTCAAACCCAGAATTTCTGCGCGAAGGCCAGGCAGTCGCGGATATGATGCATCCAGATAGGATTGTTATTGGCTCAAGCGATAAGGAAGCAATTGAGATTGTCTCATCCGTATATGAGCGCTTGGCTGTGCCAGTTATTACAACAGACTTATCCACAGCGGAGATGATTAAATACGCTGCTAACGCATTCTTGGCAACAAAGATTTCATTTATTAATGAGGTTGCTAATGTGTGTGAACGTGTTGGCGCTGATGTTGATAAGGTTGCGGAGGGCATTGGCACAGATCCTCGAATAGGAAAGTCCTTTCTAAAAGCGGGGTTAGGATATGGTGGCTCGTGTTTTCCAAAAGATGTCCGCGCTTTGCAGCAGTTTGCGAACCATAAAGGATATGATTTTAAACTACTTAAATCAGTAATAGAAGTTAATGAACAACAGCGCCAGGTTATTGTTGATAAATTACTTAAGAATTTAAAAAGCTTGCGCGGAAAAAAGATTTTGGTTTTAGGGCTTGCTTTTAAATCAAATACTGATGATGTCCGCGAGTCAGCTGCAATTGATATTATTTCTCGCTTGCAAAAAAAGAGCGCAAAAATAAGCGCTTATGACCCAGCTGCCTTATTAACCGCGCAAAATGCTCTCGATGAAAAGGTTACATATGTTGGCAATCCAAATGACGCCTCACTTGGAATGGATGCAATTATTATTGCAACAGAGTGGCCAGAGTTTCGGGATTTGGATTGGCCGCACATTAAATCCCAAGTTAAGAATCCTTTGATTATAGATGGCAGGAATTTACTAGACCCGCATATGATGAGAGGTCTTGGATTTACATACGAAGGAGTAGGACGGAAGTAAGGTTCAAGGTACAAGGTTCAAGGTACAAAGTGGAAAGTATATGTCATCCCGACCGAAGCGTACTCGCGAAGTGGAGGGATCCCTTTTTTGTCGAAGATACATAATATATGAAAGTATTAGTAATTATTCCAACTCACAATGAATCACAAAAGATTTATGATGTTGTACAAGGTGTTAGGTCACGCGGGTATGACGTTGTGGTTGTTGATGACGGTTCAAGCGATAATACTGTCCAAGAAGCGAGGCGTGCAGGGGCAAAGGTTTTAAAACACTATATTAACCGCGGATATGGGGCTGCTTTAGAGACAGGAAATCAATATGCCTTACGTCGTAGCTATGATGTCATAGTTCACTTTGATGGTGATGGCCAGCATGATCCAGAAGAGATAATTAATCTAGTAAAACCAATTCAAGAAGGTCTTACAGATGTGGTTATTGGATCAAGGTTCCTTAAGTGCGATGCGAACCATACTCACATGTCTCGAATCGGTAGAGTCCCTTTGGTGCGTAAAATTTTAATTAAGCTGGCCATTCTATTTACTTGGATATTTTCTGGAATTCGGCTGACAGACGCGCACAATGGTTTTCGCGCTTTTTCTAGGAACGCGCTTGAGATTTTAAACTGCCAACAAGATGGAATGTCTTATTCATCTGAAGTTATAGACCAAATCGCGGAGCATGAACTTCGTTTGGTAGAAGTTCCGAACACAATTGTGTATTCAGAATATTCCGTTGCAAAAGGCGAAAGTAATATTAAAAAGATTTTTGTTGGATTGAAGTTTTTGTGGGGGAAAATAGTAAAGTGACGTACTCGTCATCCTGAACAAGCGACTTGACGTATTCGTCTAGGAGCGCAGTGAAGGATCCCATCGGTGATTACTGCAATAAATAACAACGAGATCCTTCGACTCCACTCATCAATGAGTACATTGATTCGTTCCGCTCAGGATGACGCTTAGAATATGACAATACAAATCATCACAACAATTGTAGTCCTATTCTTGATATCACGCGTTGGCACGCGATTCAAAAATAAGGAAATTACCTTTAAAGAAGCGGTTTTTTGGGGAGTGCTTTGGTTTGGAGTTGGTATTGTAGTTCTATTCCCAGATATTGCAGATACTATTGCTTCGCGGATTGGAATTCAAACAGCAACTGGTATTGATTTAGTGGTTTATATTGCTGTTGGATTGGCTTTTTATCTCATCTTTCGTATGTTCGTACACATTGAGCGCTTAGAGCGCGATATTACTAAAGTGGTTCGACATATTGCATTAAAAGATAAAGATGAGTAATCGTATTGCCATTATTGTTGTAACTTACAACAGTGCTAAGTGGATCGCTAATTGTTTGCGTTCTGTTTTTTCGGCCAAAGGCCGACCGGACCTCCCTCTGGGCGGAGCCTCTGGCTGGGACGTCATTGTTGTAGATAACGCTTCTAGCGATAACAGCGCTGATATAGTCGAGCTAGAGTTTCCGCAGGTAGATTTAATCCGTCTTAAGGAGAATACAGGTTTTGTTGGAGGAAATAATTTAGGAATAGAGCGTGCTCTATCAAAGGGCTGTGACTATGTGTTCTTGCTTAATCCAGATACAGAGATCGAGCCAAATTGTTTACCCGAAATAATTAAAGTTGCGGAAAAAGACAAGGTCGGAATTGTGCAGGCAATGCTTCTTTTAGGGAAAGAGCGAAATCTTACTAACAACGTGGGTAATGCGCTGCATTATCTTGGTTTTGGGTTTGTAAAGCATTATCGCGAGCATGCTAGTCAATGGCTCAATGGGGTTGAGCCATTAGAAATTGGATATGCATCAGGTGCTGCGATGTTAATTAAAAGAGATGTCTTAGAAAAAATTGGCGTGTTGGATAAAAAATTATTTTCTTATAATGAAGATCAGGATTTATGTTGGCGCGCGCGTTTAGCTGGGTATAAGATTATGCTTGCTCCAAAGGCGATTGTGTATCATTACTATGAGTTTAGCCGCAATAAGCTCAAGTTTTATTGGAACGAGCGTAATCGTTGGGTACTTTTACTGCAAAACTATTCAGTTAAAACTTTATTGTTGCTGTCACCAATACTGTTCGCAATTGAGTTAATGATGTTAGTATATAGTTTATTAGGTGGATGGTTGCATTTGAAGCTGAAGAGTTATACATGGATTATTGCTCAATCATCGTTGATCCTTCGAGACCGCAGGCACGTGCAGTCAATGCGAAAGCTAAGCGATAAAGAAGTAATGCAACATATGGATTCAAAACTAGAAATGTCAGAAGTCAGTAATCCTATATTAAAATATATTGTTAGCCCATTTGTACAAACGTATTTTGAAATAGTAAAAATTTTTATATGAAAAACTGCAGTCCTGTTTGGAGCTGCTGCTTCATTTGTTCGCTTTTTTAACACAGTCAGCATCAATCCATTTGCGGACTGTACGAGGTCATTCAAACTCAAGGAGCAATCGTGTGGGTGGGGTTGTATTGTCCACATCAAGAACGTAAACACGAGTAAAGGCCATTATAATTCTGATCCCATTCTCTATTACGTCTTGCGTAAACTCAGCAACATTACCCCTTTCCCAATTCTCCATAGTAGAATTCTCCTACTCGATTTTAGGGGCTGATACAATAGGATTCCTCTTGATGGCTCCAGGTTTCACAGAAAATCCCGCATATTCCCCCTCATATACGAGGTGACATCCAGTACAAACGCGTTTCTTGTTTGTACCACGAGTTTCAGAAAGCTTGTTTCCGCATATGCAGAAACGATCATCATTTGCCATGATATTTCCTCCAAAGAACGAGTGGGTAAAATATAGCTAACTTGTTTTTACAGTATTTATTTTAACATGTCAACATCTAAAAAAATAGCAATTGTAAGCGCAGTGTTTCCACCGTATCGCGGTGGTATTGGCACTGTTGCGCAAAACCATGCTCGTCTTTTAGCCCAGCAAGGGAATCGTGTGACTGTTTTTACTCCACAATACCATCCCAAACAAAATACCCCCCCTCCTGTATTCCCTCCAAAGGCGGGCGGGCAGGAGGGGGTTGGGGGCTTGTCCGCCGAAGCTCTGTACTCAGAGCGTAGGAGGGGTGGTCGCGTGTCTTACGATACAAAACTTCTAACCCCCATTTTTAAATACGGGAACGCGGCATATGTTCCCCAATTGTGCAAGAAATTAAAGGGATATGATGTGGTGATTTTGCAGTATCCGTTTTTTGGAGGTATGCGGTCGGTATATCAGGCAAAGAAAAAGTACGGATTTAAACTCATTGTCAACTATAACATGGATGTAGTTGGAAGCGGACCAAAAGGATTGATTTTTAAATATACTACTAAATACTTTTTGCCTAAATTAGTTCAAATTGCAGATATAGTTCTCGCGTCTTCTACTGATTATGCGCGCCACTCTGATTTGGGAGTATACTGGAAAGAAGGTAATCCGAAGTTTAAAATATTACCAAATGGAGTTGATACAGAAAAATTTAAACCTGAACGTATTAATGACGAATTTAAAAGGAATTTAAATATATCAGATGAGAAAGTTATTTTATTTGTTGGCGGCTTAGATAAGGCGCATTATTTTAAGGGTGTGGATTATTTGATTCGCGCTATTCCATATATTGATTTTCAAGAAAAGTTTAAAGTGATAATAGCTGGTAGAGGGGAATTGCAGAATGAGTATCGTAAATTAGCAGTTGATTTAGGCGTAAAAGACCGTGTACTATTTACTGGCGGTGTTTCTGATTCCACGCTTGTGAAATTGTACCAGCTTGCTGCTGTTACAGTGTTGCCGTCTATTGACCAATCTGAATCATTTGGCATTGTATTAGCAGAGTCAATGGCATGCGCAACCCCGGTTATTTCATCTAATTTGCCTGGAGTTCGAAATGTGTATGAAGATGGGGTATCTGGATTTACAGTTCCCGCTAGAGATGAAAAAGCGCTTGCAAAAAAAATTGAATTTGTGTTGACTCATTCAGGTGAAATGAATATTATGGGCTTAGCTGGCCGTAAACTTGTAGAGAATAAATACAATTGGAACACTATAGGCAATACGTTAACAGAATTAATTCAAATTACGTCATAATTAATTGCTCATTTTTTTACTAACTCTAATCGAGGGGATAGAGTTGTGGCATCGTTTGGTCATATACATCATAGTCCGCGCAAGGAAGCTTTGGTGTATGCAGTAAAAGCAAGTCTTATTGTGCAAATTATGGATAACTCTGGGATAGAAGGAGATGATGATCAAGCATTTATTAAAAGACATGGGTTTAATACAATGTCTTTGAAGGATCTTGAGCAGGCCTGCAATGCCGCAGAACATGGAGTATATACTTAGAAGAGATGAGTTGGATAGATCAACTCATCAGAATCAGGAGGAGTTATGCTGAATCGCGAATGTTTACTGGGGTTGCCAATAGAGGGATCCCAGTTGTTTTTTTACGCAGAATTTTATAGTATCTATGTATGATATTCGCTTTAATTCTATATTATTTTATAAGTGCAATTGTGTGGGGTTCTGTTGTGGGCCGAGTTTTGCCTGTTAATGGAGCATGGTCTCGTGCTTTTGGTTTCTTAGTCGGATTTTATTTGTTTGCGTTTGCGATTGGAATTCCTGTTGTTGTATGGAAATATGATAGGTTATCAGTTGCAATTGCAATGGTAGTAGTAATGCTGGTTGGGTTGCTTTTGTCATTGCGAGGGAGGGTACTCCCGACCGCGGCAATCCCGCAGTTTCTGCAGAAAGCGACGGGATTGCTTCGTCGCTTCAGGACGCTACGCGTCCTTACGCTCCTCGCAATGACAGTGCGCGACAAGCTTGTTATCTTATTTGTAATTTTATCCGCACTATTCGTCTTCTTCATCTTCCACGCACGGACAGGTGTTTACATTCTTTCGCCGTGGGACGCACTTTCATCATTTACATTGATGCTGTTTTTTGTTATTACGTTCTTGGTTGTGAAAATGATTTTTTCAAATAAATCAATCGGGCTTGTTCTGGCAGTTATAATCTTGTTTTCGTATATGACTCATATGTATCTACCAGTAGTGTATGAAACTGGCTTTGGCGGAGATAAGTGGAGGCACTTAGGAGCAGAGGTTTGGGTGCAAGAGGGAAATATTTAT
>CAYOXH010000031.1:0-9308 GCA_964407875.1 uncultured Gammaproteobacteria bacterium | reverse complement strand
GAGGCGAAGGATGGTGTCCCCACCACGATTTGAACGTGGATCTAGAACTTAGGAGGGACTTGTTCTATCCATTGAACTATGGGGACTTGATTGTTCTAAACACCCAATAAATTGTTCCAGACGTCTGATTTTATATGAATGGCTAATATTAGCTAAATATTTTGAATATGTTATACACTATTGTATAACATAAATATTTTAGTGAGACGCTAAGCGCCCTTATTACCACACGTGCCGCGCTAAGCGTTCTGGTGGACCGTACTGGATTCGAACCAGCGACCCCCTCCATGCCATGGAGGTGCTCTAGCCAGCTGAGCTAACGGCCCTCGTCAGAGTCGGAACTTCGGGTTACGCGCCGTCTGGGAGTACCCAGAAGTCGCTTCACCTTTCGTCCGCCTCTTCCTCTCAGTTTCGCACTTAACCTCGAGTACTCGGCCCAAGTGCTCAACTGTGGAGATTTTTATTTAAAAACAAGGAAATTATAACCTATTCCTTGTATATTGACAATTTACTCTATTTTCTAGATAAAGTATAATATAAAAATCCGCACCGCGGTAATCTGATAATTAATATATGTACATATGGCTATGTTTGATACAAAAGAAAAAGAAGAGCAAGGAGGGATGAAAATAAACGAGGGTGAAAACGAGACCATAATAGGAGCAAGCGTAAAAGTGGAAGGGGATTTTACAAGCGATGGAAATGTATTAGTGCAAGGAGTTGTAAGCGGCAGTTTAAAAACAAAAGGTAATTTGCAAGTAGATGAGGGAGCAAAAATAAAAGCAGATGTTGATGCCGCAAACGCGGTTGTTAGGGGAGAAATTAAAGGGAATGTTAGTGTTGATGATAATTTAGAACTTGGAGAGGCAGCATCTGTAGAGGGTGATATAGTCACCAAAGTGCTTTCCATAGAGCCAGGAGCCACGCTTAATGGACATTGCCTTGTTTCTACAAGCAAGGAAGAGATAGAACCATCTTCTGTTCAAAAACCATCATCTGACGAAGAGGAAGAATAATACATAGTTTGGGATTAAATATGTATGCGTATTTTATTGATGACTGGGTATATCACAAAAAACACCGCTCTAAAATGGATAAGCTGGATTTAGGACTGACGCAAAACGGAATAAGCGGAAGAAAATTTAAACTTGGAAGATTACATAACATTTCAAGAAGCATTTCAGAATGTTTTTCTTCTGGGATTAAGACATTTGTTTCTGTGGGCAATGACGAAACAGCCAGCAAACTCTTAAACAGTTTACAAAAGGCGCAGAATAGTTCTGGCAGTAAGGAGGATAAAAAGTTTACTTTTGCTGTTATACCAATAGGCGGAAAAGAGCAATTAGTTGCTAATAGTTTTGGGTGCAAATCTTTACAAGACGCAGCTCGGTTTTTAGCTATGCACAGAACCAGATCCATTGACCTTGGATTGATTAATGACAGGCATTATTTTATTAGCGCTGCTGTTTTTCCTAAAAACACATCACTTGTTTTTCTTTCGTATTCTGTGAGTTCCCTTACAAGCGAACATCAGATTGGCATTTGCAATTCAAATATCTACCACAGTAGCGAGGATAGTGCGAACCAATCTCAAAAAAAGTTATTTAGCATGTCTGATGGTTTTTTTGAAGCGGTTATTGCTAGCAAGCCCAAGCAATCTTTTGTTGATAAGCTGAAGTCGCGCGGCACTGCGCAGCGACCATTTGTTCCAGAGAGCGTTTTTCCTATTAAAGAAATAACTATAAATGGCAAACAAAAAACAGTGCAAGTAATCGCTGATACCCAAAAGCAGATGAGCACGCCAGTGAGAGTAGAAGTTGTGCCAGAAGCGTTAACTATTGTGGTGGGGGAAGGGTTTAAGTAATTAAAGTTGATAGAGTTGAGATAGTTGAAAAAGTTGAAGTTTTTATGACAACACACAAAATTAATTCATTAGACGATTTAAAAAAGTTTGCACGCTCACTATCCAAGAATCTCAAGGGTGGCGATGTTGTTGCCTTATCTGGAGAACTTGGAGCAGGAAAAACCACGCTTGTGCAGATGGTGGCAGAAGAGCTCGGCGTTTATGAACGCGTAACTAGCCCCACGTTCACAGTATTAAAGACGCATGATATCCCAGCCACACAACAGAAAAAATTTGGTTTTAAACAATTGTGTCATATTGACCTGTATCGTCTTGAAGCGGCAGAAAAAGGGATTGGTTTTGAAGAGTATTTTGGAGATACTGATGCTGTCTGCTTTATTGAGTGGGCCCAAAAAGCAAAACAAATTATACCAAAACAAGCTCTTTGGATAGAGCTTGTGGTTGTAGATAAAAATAAAAGACAGATTAAAGTTAGCTAATTTCTGAACTGGTTATTGGCTCTGCTTGTGGAGATGATTTAGTTTCTGCGGATTTTTGTTCGCCAAGACCCTGGATAGTGCTATTATCAACTATCATTTTATCTTTGGTAATATCAATAACTTGTTCGTGACTTACGAGTAGGTCCTTACTAAAAACATTCGCAATACCACTTGGTTTTACCTCGTATTGATGAATGGTGTGGCTGTTAATTTCTAAAACAAACCCGTCAACCTTGCCCAGCGCCTGGCCAGCTTGAGTAACGACCGGAAGCCCGATTAGTTGTGCGTGATTGATTAACATACCACCAAAGAAATTCAAAATTTATACTACAGATACATCACCTTCTTTTTCCTGCTTTGGTTTTTTTAAAACTATCATTTGCTGCAGCAGAGTTATTAAAGTATTCATTGTCCAGTATAGCGCAAGGCCTCCGGGTAAGGTAGCGCCGATAAATACTGTAATGATTGGCATCATATAAAGCATTTGCTTGTTCATCATGCTTGCAATACCTTCGTCGCTAGCACCCGGTACTTGGGGCTGTTTTTTGTGGGTAAGCATTTTAGTTTGAAAAAATTGCAAAATACCAGCAGCCACTGCTAATGGAATACTTGGATTTTCTAAATTAAAAATTTCCAAGAAATTTACATCAACAAATTCTGGCCGCGCTACAAAAGAGTATAATCGCTCCAAGCTTACATTTTGTACTCCGTCGTTTAAGACCTGGAAGATCGCGAATAAAAATGGCAATTGAACAAGCAAAGGCAGGCATGATGAAAATGGGCTTACTTTTTCCTCTCGGTAAAGATTCATTAGCTCTTTGCCCATTGCTTCTTTGTTGTCTTTGAATTTTTTCCTTAAGGCGTCAACTTTTGGCTGAAGCTCTTGCAGTGATTTTTGTGATTTTAAGGATTTTGCCGAGAGCGGCAAAAGAATAATCTTAATCACAATAGTAAGGCCAATAATTGCCCAGCCAATATCATTGCTTGGAATAATATTATGCAGCCAAATTAAAAGGTTTAAAATTGGCTGGTAGAAAAGGATTACAAATGGATTCATGGAACAGAACTTCTAATTTATAATTTCTAATTACTAAACTTTGCCTACATTTTACTGTTTAGAAATTAGAAATTAGACCTTAGAAATTTTTTTGACTGGGTCTTCTCCGCCCTCATGCCAAGGATGGCATCGAAAGATCCTACGCGTTCCAATCCACACGCCTTTTAGTATACCAAATTTTTCAATGGCATCATATGCATACTGCGAGCAGGTTGGGCGGTAGATGCACGCGCCACACGGAAAAAGGCCTTGGAGCAATCCATGGTCTGGGGATAGAGTTTTTTGGTATAAGCGGATTAGTATTAAGCCGAGTTTTTTCATGACAAAAGTTTTGTTTTTTTAAATAATTTGATAGTAAGTGACTGAAGCTCGTTGTATGAGAGTTCAAGCAAAGGTTTTTTAGTACTGATAACTCCATCAAACCCTGGCTTTACGCTAGGCAGAATTTCTTTGCGGATTATTTCTCTTAGTTTTCGTTTTAGTTTGTTCCTGTCTACTGCTTTTTTAGAAACTTTAAGCGAGGCCACAACAGTAAATCGCGATACTTTGAGATTATTCTTTGCAATACGAATACCAATATTTCCAACAAAAAAAGAGCGTCCTTTTTTAAACACGCGCTCAATATCAGCTCTTTTGGCTAGGCGGTGTTTTGCGTACAGCATAATGCTAAGGAGTTAGTTTTTTGCGTCCTTTGGCTCTGCGTCGCTTAAGCACGTTCCTGCCGCCAGGGCTGGATGATCGGGCTTTAAAACCATGCGTTTTAGCGCGTTTTCGCTTTTTAGGTTGATACGTTCGTTTAGGCATATCATCTAAATTACATAAATAATAGCATCACGTCAAGTTAGCTTATTTTTATACCAATGTCACACTCGCTACACGGTCATCCTTTTCTTTGAATCGCATAACTCGCACGCCTTGTGTGGCGCGCCCAAGTTTTGAAATTGACTTCAAGGGTAAGCGGATAGTTTGGCCATTGCTTGAGATTGCCATTAAATCGCTTTTAACCTCCTTGGCGTCGTTATCAAGAATCATAGAGCCAATTACTTCACCTGTCTTTTTGGTCACATTTGCCGTCTTAATGCCTGAGCCGCCTCTGGACTGGACTTTGTATTCCTTGATTGGTGATTGCTTGCCATAGCCATAATATGTTACTACCAAGAGGGTAGTTTCTTTTTCTTGCTTTGGATCAACAATGCCCATGCCAATTACACGGTCATCCTCTTTTAATCGAATACCACGCACACCTGCTGCTGCCCTGCCCATGGCCCTGACTCCGGATTCTTTGAATCTGATAGCTTGGCCGAATTTTGAAACTAGCACAATATCATCATCTCCACCACTTGGTTTTACCCAGCGCAAGGAATCTCCCTCATTAAGCTTAATGGCGATTAAGCCGCTTCTTCGGACATTTGCAAAGTCATTTATATCAACTTTTTTCATTGTGCCGTTCCTTGTGATCATAACTAGATATTTCTCTTTCTTTATATCATCCAAAGAAAGTACTGCATTTACTTTTTCTTCTCCGCTTATTTGTAAAAAGTTTATCAAAGAAGATCCCTTGGCAGTGCGCGAGGCAGCTGGAATATCATATCCTTTTAACTGAAATACTCGGCCGCGCGTTGTGAAGAACAATATGTCAGAGTGCGTGTTCCCGGTAAAGAACATGGAGACCTGGTCTTCTTCCTTGGTTGTTAAGCCAACAACGCCTTTACCGCCTCTTGATTGCGTTTTAAATGTGTCAGGAGGCAAGCGCTTAATGTAGCCGTCGCGCGTAATCATTACAACCATTCCTTCGTTAGGAATCAAATCCTCTTGGCTAAATTTATCAACTCCGCCAGCAACAATTTTGGTTCTGCGCTCATTCCCGAATTTTTCCTTAATCTCCTTAAGCTCTTTTTTTATAATGCCTAACACTTTTCTAGAGCTTTTTAAAATGCTTTCTAGCTCTTTAATCCATCTTTTTTTCTCCTTAAGTTCGTCATCTAGTTTTTGCCTTTCAAGGTTCGCAAGCTGGTGCAGGCGCATTTCTAGAATAGCGTTTGACTGGAGTTCGGTGAATTTGAATTGCTTCATTAGCTTTACTCGGGCCTCGTCTTTATCTTTGGATTTTTTAATGAGTTTAATAACCTTATCAATAATATCAATTGCTTTTACCAAGCCCTCAAGAATATGGGCGCGAGCTTTTGCGCGGGCAAGATCAAATTCTGTCCTTCTTTTAATAACCTCTTTACGATGTTTTATAAATTCTTCAAAAACGCTTTTAAGGGTCAAGACGCGCGGCTGTATGCCGTCAACTAAGGCCAACATGTTTACATGGAATGTTGTTTGTAATGATGTGAGTTTAAATAGGCGGTTAAGGATTTTTTGAGGGTATGTATCTTTTTTTAACTCAATTACAACTCGCACGCCATCTTTATCTGATTCATCTCGAAGATCTTTTATTCCGTCTATTTTTTTATCTTTTACAAGTTCTGCTATTTTTGCGACTAGATCTGCCTTGTTCACTTGATATGGAATTTCAGAAACAATAATATTATGAGATCCTGTTTTTGTCTCTTCAATATCAGTTACCGCGCGCACCACAATTCCGCCTTTTCCTGTTGCATAGGCCTGTTTAATATCTGGCTTGTTATAGATAATTCCTCCAGTAGGGAAATCCGGGCCTTTAACGATTTTTACAAGTTCTCCAACATCAATATCATTATTATCTAATAGCGCTGTAATTCCACCACAAAGTTCCCCAAGATTATGCGGGGGTATGTTAGTTGCCATTCCAACCGCAATACCTAAAGTTCCGTTTAAAAGCAGGTTTGGGAGTTTAGAGGGAAGCACTGTTGGCTCTTGTATTGTTCCATCATAGTTATCTCTAAAATCAACAGTTTCTTTTTCGATTGTCTCAAGCATTTCTTCGGCAATTTGGGTAAGCTTTGCTTCGGTATATCGCATAGCAGCTGCGCCATCTCCATCCATAGAGCCAAAGTTTCCTTGGCCATTAACAAGCGGACTGCGTAACGAAAAATCCTGGGCCATGCGCACCAATGAATCATACACAGCTGTATCCCCGTGCGGGTGATATTTACCAAGCACTTCACCAACCACAGTTGCTGATTTGCGGAACTTTGCGCTGCTTTTTAGCCCAAGTGTCCACATAGCGTATAAAATCCGCCTGTGGACAGGTTTTAGGCCATCACGGACATCAGGAAGAGCGCGCGAAACAATTACACTCATTGCATAATCAAGATATGATTGCTGCATTTCCTCAACAATAGGCTGGTTAGAGACATTGTCTGTCTTTTGCGCTGGTTCGTCCTTTTTGGTTGTTTGCTTGTTTTTAGACATGGATTTATTCGGATCGCTTTGTTGTGTCGCCAAACACACGTTCGCGCAGATCTTGTATATCTACTTCTTCACTGACTGGTGTTGAATTCTCTTTATCAAATATCGAAAAAGCACTATTTAATTTATTCTTAAAATCCAAGAATTTACTTTGCGCTTCTTGGTCACGCGTGAGTTTTATGCTGCTTGGATAAAGCCACAAGCCCCAGATAGCGACAATAACCGCCATACTAGCAATTACTGCTATCCAAATTTTAGGTGATTGTTTTTTTTGTGTGAGTTTTCTTTTTGTTATGTCCATAGTATTTTTTTGTCATTCCGACCGAGTGTACTCACGAGCGGAGGAATCTCTTCGGTTCTAAAAAGAGATCCCTCGACTTCGCCTCCGAGTACGTCGGCTTCGCTCGGGATGACAGATGGGGTTAGGGTTTCAAATATACAACCTCCATAGTTTCCTGGGGTAAATCCTTTTTTGTAATCTTGAGTTTTTCCTGTGGCTCACCTGTTTTTGCGCCAATCTCTTTTATGAATTTTTCTATATCATCATATTTTGTCTTAAGTCCAGAAAGTGCTGCATGCATTGGAATTACGATTCGCGGTTCGATTTTTTCAACTAAAGCAACTGCTTTTTTTGCGTCAAGCACACCGTGCCCGCCAACTGGAATTATGAGTATGTCAGATCCCTCGAACAGTTCGAATTGAACTTGCTCTAGTTCTTGGTTAAGAGAGCCAAGATGGGCAATAGTTGTGTGCCCAACAGTTAATGAGGTAAGTAATGACACACATTCCCCATGTTGAGGATTTGCAACACTGTATAAAAATATACCAGATGATTCATATTCTCCTGGCTCATTAATTTCAAAAATTTTCCCTTCCCTGGCCTCGATATTTGTTTTGTCTTGTGGGTTACCAAGAATCACAATATCTGCTTTGGCTCTCTTGGCCTTGAGTTCGCTTTTTTCGGTAGGAGGAGATAGGAGAATGATTGTATCATTGGTTTGAATTTTTACTCCGGAAAGGCCTAAAAGTTCAATAAACATAGTTGTTTTTCAATCAAAAAGATGCTCTTTTGAGCACCTTTATTTTACCATAAAATAGTCAAAAGTAAAGCCATTTTTTGTTTAAATTTGCAATTCTTGCACTCCTTTTGGTGATTCTGGATTTGTGTTTTGAATGCCAAATCCAGCTGGTTTATTTATGTCTGCTTTTTGATTTTGGCTGCCTTTTTTTTGCTGTTTCTTCTGCTCCTTTTGCTGCTGAAAATCAGCCATAGAAGCAAAACCCCTACTTGCTTGATTTTGCGGCTGTTGCGGGCTGTTTGTGTGGATCTTTTCTAAAATATTTGGTTGATTAGGATTTTGGTTGGGATTGTTGCTGTTTTCTCCATCTTTTCCAAGTATTCCAGCAAGAATTTTTTCTTTTTCTGCTTTTTTGTCTTGTTTTGATGTTGTTGGAGCTTTTTGTGGGCTTGATTCTTCTTGCGCTGTTTTTAACATGTTTTTTCTTAATCCGGTTTTGCCTTTGCTGGAAAGTCCCTCAAATTCCATTTTTTCTCCTTTTTCTGCTATTACTTTTTTTAGTCGCGATTCTACTTGGTCGGCGCTCATTCTACGGGATAAATTCATTCCTTTTGCTGTTTTCTTTGCATCAATAGCAGTCATTCCAGTTGATTTTAGGGCTTTTATTACGCCTTTTTTTGATATTTCGTTAGCCATATAATAAATATAATTATATATATTATAACCTTAAATACCCACACTTGCAAAAATAATAGATTTTGCGTATAATTAGTCGTACTTTGCGCTTTTATTATTAATCCTTTTATCTATATATATGGGGTTTTGCGCAGCACTTAATATAGATTACTAGGTATTTATTATTAATTATGACAATAACCGACATTACAAGACAGATTGTAGGATTAAAAGAAACAACAGAAGAAGATAAAATAAAAACATTTAACAAGCAGCATAATACAGTAACTCTTTTGCCTAATGCTTCTGGCGAGATGACAAAAGTTCTGCAAACACAGGATGATTTTGGATTGCCTAAGGAAGGCGATTTAATACACGGAACTGTGGTAAGTATTTCTAAGGGAGGAATTGTTGTTGATATTGACGGCCGCCTTACTGGTATTGTTCGCGGCAAGGAGCTAGATGATGAATCAGGTGAGTATTCCAAGCTTTCTATTGGTGAATCAGCAGAAGCAACGGTCCTTGATTTAGAAAACGAACAAGGCATGCTTGAACTTTCGTTTAGGCAGGCAGGACACAGAAAGGCCTGGGACTTTCTTCAAAAGATTCTTGAGGATGGAGAAGTGGTTGATGCTAAGGTTACAGATGCCAACAAGGGCGGCTTAATGGTAAAGGTTGGAAACGTAGAGGGATTTTTACCTGTTTCTCAATTAACTGTTGAACATTATCCTCGAGTTGAAGGCGGAGACAAAAATCGGATATTAGAGCGGCTTAAGGAAGTCGCTGGCCCAAAGGTTTCAGATGCGACCCCAATAGAATTGAGCGAGTTTCTTCCTTCGACGGCGAGCTCTGGATCAAAGAAAAATCCAGACGGTGAG
>CAYOXH010000030.1:0-9569 GCA_964407875.1 uncultured Gammaproteobacteria bacterium | reverse complement strand
CTCATACGCACAATATATCTCTATCTTTTTTCGTTAGTTGGATTAGTCCTTATCGTAATCGCAGGCGTGCGGTTTATTGATATGGGCTTAAAGGCCTGGATATTCACAGAGGCAGATAACTATAGTTATGAATATGTTCGTCCAGCTCCAATTACAAAAGAAGGTGAGGTCTTAGAAGAGGCAGAAGAAGTAAGCGCAGAAGAGCAGGAAGCGCAAAAACAGCAGCGCATTACCCAGCAACGCCAGCGCGATGCAGCCAATTCATTGGCAATGCTGATTGTTGGAGTTCCATTATACTTATACCATTGGCGATTAGCATATAGGAGAAAAGAAGAGGAGTAAAAAAACATTCCCCCTCCTGTAATCAGGAGGGGGTTAGGGGGTGGTCGCGTGACCTATAATGAAGTAACTTACGGAATTAACTGCTTCGATATCCGTGCGACCACCCCCCCGGCCCCCTCCTTAATAAAGGAGGGGGAGTGTGAGTAGCTTGTGGGAGAGCGGTTAGTCCCCGTTCACTTGGACCACGCAGGACAGATAATCAAGTCCTGAATTGATATGTCAAAACATTCAAAGCGCTATAACGCGCTAAAAGAGAAAGTAGAAATCGGAAAAGAATATGATATTAGCAAAGCAATAGCCCTGATAAAGGATCAAGGCGAACTTAAGTTTGATGCTGGAGTTGAGCTTCATGTTCGTACAGGTATAGATGTAAAGCAAAGCGATCAGCATGTTCGCGGAACTGTATCACTGCCGCATGGTACTGGCAAAAAACAAAAAATAACAGCTATTACAGAGGATCCAGACAAAGCAAAGAAAGCAGGTGCCCAATCCGCAGGCGGTGAGGAGATGATAAAGGAAATCCAAGCAGGGAAAATGGATTTTGATGTTCTGGTTGCAGAGCCGGCATTTATGCCAAAACTTGCTCCAGTCGCAAAAATTTTAGGCCCGCGGGGGTTAATGCCTTCGCCTAAAAACGGAACTGTAGCTCCTGATGTAGAAAAGGCAATTAGCGAACTCTCAAAAGGAAAAATTGCTTTTAAGAATGATAATACTGGTAATATTCATTTAATGGTTGGTCGCGTGTCTTTTAGCGAAGATCAGTTAAAAGAAAACATTCAGACCGCCTTTGATGCAATCAAGACGTCACGTCCAACTGGCGTAAAAGGAACTTTTGTTCAGAATACTGTTGTATCTGCAAGCATGGGGCCAGGGATAAAGGTTTCTTTGAAATAAATCTAAATCTAAATTAACAGCCCGTCGATTCGGCGGGCTGGTTTTATTTTATGTATGGTGTTGTACGATGTTGCCAAACTAAATTGTTAATTAATATAAAAAAATTAGTTTGAGTATATCAGATTTGAAGATTTGATTCCAAAGAAAGTTATCCACTTACATTCCCAGATTCCATTAATATTGTCTACTATTAAATACTTATTATGTCTGGTAAACTAATATAATTGCAGGGGGGCATTGTGCCTCTATTTTTATGACCTTACCTTATCAAAAAATAAAAGATCTTATCTTTGGGCGCAATCCAATGATTTTTTCGCAGGGCGAAATCCAGGAATCACAAATCCAGCCAGCTAGTTTGGATTTAACACTTGGCAATAGGGTGTATCGTACTAGTTCGTCATTTTTACCAAAACCAAATGAGACCATTCGAGAGATTCTTCAGCACAGAACTCTTTATGATTTTGAGATTAAGCCGGGCACTATCTTAGAGCCGAATTCATCTTATATTATTCCAATAGCTGAGTATGTGGATTTAGCGCCAGGAATTTACGCGCTTGCAAATCCAAAGTCCTCAATTGGCAGAGTTGGCTTGTTTGTCCGTCTTTTGTGCGATAGAACGCCTCGGTTTGATTATATTCCTCCTGGATACACTGGGCCTTTATATCTTGAGGTGATACCTCTGGACTTTGTTGTAAAAATTCATCCAGGCCTAGCATGCAACCAAGTTAGGTTTAGGACGACTCGGCCATATAAAGTTAAAGAAGCAGAACTGCGCTTAGCGCACGCAAAGCATGGAATATTATTTAACCAAAGCGGGATTTCTGTAACACAAGATGGTGTTAATATAAGGGATGGCGGCTTAATGCTGACTGTTGATTTAGCCAGCCGGGATGTAATAGGGTTTCGCGCTAAGCATGACACAACCCAGGCAATTGACCTTGGGCTTGTGGGCGAGTATGAGCCAGCTGATTTTTGGGAGCCAATAGTGCGGCCAAAAACAGGGGAATTGATTAGTTCCTGGTAATTTTTATTTGCTCGCAAGCCAAGAGCGCATTAGCTTTCCCCCTCAGTTTGCCGGTGAGATGGCTTCATATGACCCTTCTAGCGGGGAAATGCGCTCGCATTATGCTGGTTTTTTTGACCCTGGTTTTGGATTCGAAGAAGCAGGCGAAGGAGGAGGAACAACCGCGGTTCTAGAGGTTCGCGCGCATAATGTTCCATTCCGCTTGACGCGCGGCCAAACTATCTGCAAAATGGTATATGAGCATCTGTTAGAGGAGCCAGAACAATGGTATAGCACAGGATTTGGGTCCACATATACTGGTGTCGGGCCAAAACTTTCTAAGCATTTTAAACAAAAATGGCAGTAAAATATAAACGTCATCCTGAACAAGCGACTCGCTGTACTCAGCTAGGAGTGCGGTGAAGGATCCCGTTGTTATTTATTGCAGTAAGTATAGATGAGATCCTTCACTTTGCCTGTGAGTACACAGGACTCGTTCAGGATGACGTCGTTGTATAACTATGAAAGTAAAAATTAAACGCATTGATAAATCACTTCCATTACCACAGTACGAAACCCGCGGTGCGGTTGCGTTTGATTTTGTTGTGCGTGAGAATACTATAGTTCCGCCAAAAGGAGTTGCTAGGGCGCCCTCGAACGTGGTTCTAGAGATTCCAGAGGGATACATGCTTTGGGTAACTGATAGATCTAGCACTATAAAAAAAACTGGCTTAATAAAGACCGAAGGTGTTATTGACCAGGATTTTTGCGGTGATGGAGATGAGATTCAATTGCAGTTTTATAATCCAACTGATTCACCAGTCACTCTTAATCGCGGAGACAGAGTATCACAAGGCATATTTTTAAAAGTTGGAACTGCCCAATGGGAGGAAGTTGGAAAAATGAATAAACAAGATAGAGGAGGATTTGGCACAACAGATGATCCATCTGAAGAAAAGATTCATATTTCTTTAAAGGATAAGCCCGCCTCTATCGAGGGTAAACTTATTGTGTTATATGGCATAAATAATCTTGGAAAATCAACACAAGCAAAACTCCTAGTTGATCGTCTTCAAAAGCAAGGGAAAAAGGCAGAACATGTAAAATATCTTGTGTATGATATTGAGCCAAGCGGTCCAATGATAAATGATTATTTGCGCAGCAATAATCCATATCAACTGTGGCCGCGCGAATTTCAGCTTCTTGGCGCTTTAAACAAGTATCATTATCAGCCCATTATAGAACAAAAGCTTAGTGAGGGAACGTATATTATTGCAGAGGACTATTGGGGAACGGGTGTTGCTTGGGGAATGGGAGCTGGAGTTGATAAGGAATTTTTAGAGCGTATCCATGCGGGCATCCGCAGAGAGGACGTTGCTTTCTTGTTTGATGGAGAAAGATTTCTTGATTCATCAGAACAAAATCATGAACACGAAGCAAATAATGCGCTCATCCAACAGGTTCGTTCCATACATCTGGAGCTTGGTAAAGAATATGGTTGGATGACGGTTAACTCAAACCAGCCCATAGAAACAATCCACAAGCTTCTATGGGAAAAGATTCAAAGAGTTTTATAGAAATTTGGAGCCAAGGGGAATTGAACCCCTCTGTCCGTGTCTCGACTACGGACTCCTCACCAAGAGGTGGTCCCTTGTACTCCATATGATATTATATCATTTTCAACATAACAAAGAAAACCCGAAACAGTTGTTTCGGGTTTTCCGCACCCGGACAGTATGGGGTTTTAATTTGGAATCCGTAGTCGATATTAATAGTATACATGATTATTCAATAATGTCAAGTAGTAATTGTGGATAATTTACCTACTAGTGCACGCGTGGTACAATATTTTTATGAAACAGTATCTCGAACTTCTAAAACATATAAAAGATAATGGAGTAGACAAAGAGGACAGAACTGGCACTGGCACGCGTAGTTGTTTTGGGTATCAAATTAGGATGAACTTAAGTGATGGGTTTCCTTTGCTTACAACAAAAAAAGTATATCTTCGCAGTATTATACACGAACTTTTGTGGTTTCTTTCTGGGGATACAAATATAAAGTATCTTGTAGATAATAATGTTAAAATTTGGAACGAGTGGCCTTTTCAGTCGTATTTGCAGGCAAATGGGCAAGAAGAGCAGTATCCAATGTATTCAGATTCATGGCAAGAAAAATTATCTGAATTTGTTGAGCGTGTAAAAGACGATTCTAGGTTCGCGCAAAAGTGGGGAGAACTTGGGCCAGTGTATGGCAAGCAATGGGCGCGTTGGGAAGGAAAGGATGGAACAACTTATAATCAGATCCATCAAATTCAAGAAGAACTCCGCAACACGCCATACTCGCGCCGCATTATACTATCCGGATGGAATGTTTCTGATATTCAGGAACTAATAAAGTCCACAACAGGCGCGCCTCCGCCTTGCCATACGCTTTCACAGTATTATGTTGTAGATAATAAATTATCATCCCAACTCTATCAACGCACTGCGGATGTGTTTTTGGGGGTTCCATTTAATATAGCGTCATACGCTTTGTTGACTATGATGTTGGCGCAGGTAACTGGTAAAGAGCTTGGCGATTTTGTGCATACCTTTGGTGATGTGCATATTTATAATAATCATTTTAACCAAGCAGATGAACAGCTTTTGCGTACGCCGCGCGCCTTGCCAATCATGAAAATTAATCCAGAGATTAAAGATATTTTTGATTTTAAATTTGATGATTTTGAATTAGTTGATTATAATCCGCATCCGCCAATTAAAGCGCCTATAGCGGTCTAATTAATGGAACCATTCCCCCCTCCTGTATTCAGGAGGGGGTTAGGGGGTGGTCGCGTGACCTACAATGCAGTAACTATAGAATTAACTGCTTCGATATCCATACGACCACCCCCCGGCCCCCTCCTTAGTAAAGGAGGGGGAGTGGAGACGTGTATGTATAAACCAACAATCGCAGCAATTGCGGCAATCGGTAAAAACCGCGAGCTAGGGTCTAGTGGCAAGATTCCTTGGTATATTCCAGAGGAATTAAAGCATTTTAAAAATGTGACCATGGGCCACCCTATTATCATGGGTAGAAAAACACATGAGTCAATTGGCCGCGCATTGCCGGGGCGCGCAAACATAGTCATAACTCGTAATCCCGAATTCAAGGCAGATGGGTGTATTGTTGTAACTTCGGTTGAGGACGCTATAAGCGAGGCAAACCAGCTAAAGGCTGGCCAGCCTTTGGCTGGAAGGCATGGTAATGAAGAGATTTTCATCATCGGAGGAGGAGAAATTTACAAATTAGCTTGGGATTATATTGACAAATTATATCTAACCGTTATAAATAAAGATTTTGAAGCTGATGTGTTCTTTCCTGATTACTCAAAATTTGATAAGGTTATATCTAGGAAAGATGTTGATACAGACGAGTATCAATTATCTTACATAGAATTAGAAAAAAGATGATTATGGAACTTGAAACAATCATTGGCCTTGAAATTCACGTACAATTAAAGACAAAGAGCAAGATGTTTTGCGGGTGTTCGAATGCTGGTGAAAATGAAGAGCCAAACACTACTATTTGTCCAATTTGTTTGGGCCATCCTGGGACGCTTCCTGTACCTAATAAAAAGGCAATTGAGTGGTCAATTATGGCTGCAGCGGCTTTGAATTGTGAAATTCCAAATCATTCTAAGTTTGATAGAAAACATTACTTTTACCCTGATTTGTCTAAAGGATACCAGATTTCGCAGTTTGATGAGCCAATTGGAACTAATGGACATATCAACAAAATCCGTATTCATCGCTTGCATTTAGAAGAGGATGCGGCCAAATTACTACACGACGAAAAGGGCCGGTCATTTGTAGATTATAATAGAGGAGGAACGCCTTTGATGGAAATTGTGACTGAAGCAGATATTAAGAGTCCAGAGGAAGCAGGGGAATTTATGCGCGAACTTCGATTGATTATGCGCTACTTGGGTGTTTCTGATGCTGACATGGAAAAAGGGCACCTGCGTTGCGATGCAAATATTTCCATGCGTCCAGAGGGTGATAAAGAATTTTATCCAAAAACAGAGATAAAGAATATAAACTCATTCAAGGCAGTTGAACGCGCTTTAGCATACGAAGTTAAGCGACAATCTAAGATTTGGGAAGAGCAAGGCAAAGCCCCAGACGAACAAGGTACTCGTGGTTGGGATGAGGATAAATCAAAAACCACTGATCAACGAACCAAAGAGGGAAGCGCAGATTATCGGTATTTCCCAGAGCCAGATATCCCAGAGTTGGATTTTGATAAAAAGTGGATTCATAGAATTAAAAAGGGAATTACAGAATTGCCGCAGGATCTTCGGCTGCGTTTTGCCGAACAGTATGGGTTCAAAGCAGAGGACGCGAAAATATTTTCTCAAGACCTTGATCTTGCGCGATTTACAGAGCAAGTTATTTCAGAATTGCGCTCATGGCTTACGTCTTTAGACCAAGATGGGTCAGAGGAAGAAGTTTGGGAGCGTGATAAGGCAAAATTAGCAAAGCTTGTCTCAAGTTGGATTTTAACAAATCTACTTGGCCTTATTCGAGCATCTGAATTGTCTGTGAGTGATATCAAGATAACAGCAGAGAATATGGCAGAGCTTATTACTATGGTTCACTCGAATAAAGTTAATAAGACAAATGCCCAGATTCTTCTTAAGGAAATGTTTAAAACAGGCGCAGACCCATCTACAATTTTTGAGGAGAAAGATTTAGGCAAAATGGATGATGACGGGTCTTTGGACAAAATTATTGATAATGTTATTTCCGCTAATCCAGATCAGGTTGAGCAATATAAGGCAGGAAAAGAAACAGTTATTAATTTTTTGGTTGGAATGGTTATGAAGGAGAGTAAAGGAAAAGCAGATGCCGGAACTGTGCTAGAGATGTTAAAGGATAAGTTGAAGTAAACAGAAGAGCCGTCATCCTGAGCGAAGTGAGTCGCTGTAATCAGCGAGGAACGAAGTCGAAGGATCTCGTTGTAATTTACTGCAGTAATTTTCCACGAGATCCTTCGACTCCACTCCCACCGAGTACGGCGCTCGTTCCGCTCAGGATGACGTGGCTTTTTGACAAATAGTTTTCCACAACTATGCTTGCGTACATAATTTAATAGATTTATAATAGTAGGGATGCACCAGATTAAATACAAAGACAATCCAGAGCAGAATACAAAAACCGCGTCTTATAAGCGGTCACAAATGATTTTTTCTAAGATAGCCCTATAGTGGCTATCTTTTTTTGCTCTTTTAAAAAAGAACTTGCGTGTTTAGAGCATATTGTGTTCTGAATACGCAAGTTCTAACAATCCACACACTCCATAATCAGAAAAGGGGAATTCTGATGGAACAAACGCTCGGAGAAACAATTTTTTCCTGCATTCGCTGTTGTGATTGGTTCACAGGAGACAACTACCACCGCCTTACATACGAGGAAAAACTTCATCTTCAGGCGTCTAGCGGATATGACTGGCGAAAAAAGGTCGGGATTTTGTGCGAAAAGTGCCATGCGTATTGCGCAAGGAGATATCGTCCATACATAGGCAGGATGCTAGGCCTGTATGAGACAGAGCTTTATTGTCTCTATAGAGAACTCCAGAGATATCCTGACGCAGGGGATGCAAGCGTTCTCGTGTTAGGGGCAGGCCTTAATGGGCATATAATTCTGGGTACGAAACTTGAGCAGGAAAATTTCGCAACCAAGGAGAGTGAAATGAGAGAGATGAATACCGAAAATCACCTTAGGGATTTGGTCCTAAGGTGGCTAAAGAAAGGTAGCGGAGATCTGGAAGATTTTCTGACGCAAGACGGCAAAATGCAGCCAGAAGAAATTGCTGGGATGAATGGTGAGCTGGATGTGGCTATTGAGGTAGCAAGGATTCAGTTCCTTGTCCAAGAATGGCACGAAGGCCCGGCTTACGAACACGTTCATCTTGCAGATTTTTGTGAGCAGCACGATATTCCGATTTCTGGGAGAGATGAACTTTCGCCAGCGGTCAAGTCAGCGCTTGGCAGGGTGACAAGGATCATGTGAAAATCACGGACAAGGTTCTGTGATGTGTGGGGATGAGGCCGCAAGTAGTTTTTTTCTGCGGCCTCTTTAATTTAGAAAATTTTTTATTTGGCTTTGTGCCTGCTTTTGGTCACGAAGCCAGACAATGCGCTTATCGCGGTTAAACCATGTCATCTGCCTTCTGGCAAACGCGTGTATTGCGCCTTTAAGTCGTTTAATCATCTCATCACGCGACCATTTACCTTGCAGGAATTCTGTAATCCAGCGATACTCTAGACCTAAACGAATCAGCCATTCGTCCTTCACGCCATCTCGTCTAAGGCGATCGACCTCTTCAATCATACCTTCTTTAATTCGTTCATCGACCCTTTGGTCGATTTTTTTGTAGAGTTCGTCGCGAGGCACGTCTATGCCAAGAATTACATTGTCATATTTCTGCGCGCCTTTTTGAGGCTCAACAGGGACACCTGCTTCTAATTTTTCAATAGCGCGGATAAGGCGGCGGGGGTTGTTGAGGTCGTCGGGCGAAAGTCCGTAAAAAGAAGCGTCATCCTGAGCGGAGCGCTCGCGAGTACTCGAGTCGAGTCGCGGAGTCGAAGGATCTTCGTCGTTAACGTTGGAGCGTAATTCACGCAGATCCTTCGACTTTGTTCTTCGCCGAGTACAGCTCATCACTTCGCTCAGGATGACGTTTAAATCCTTAACTGTCTTCTTTTCCAGCTCTTTACGTCTTTTAGGATTAGGTGGGACGTCCGAGAAAATATAATTATCAATTACAGAATAAACATACAAAGCAGTTCCACCGACAAGGAAAGGCGTCTTCCCTCGAGAGTGAATGTCGTCAATTGCTTCAAATGCGAGTTTCTGGAAATGCGAAACAGAAAACTCTTCCATTGGATCTATAATGTCTAAAAGATGATGCTTAACTTGCGCTTGTTTGTCTTTCGTCACTTTCCCAGAGCCAATATCTAAACCGCGAAAAACTTGGCGCGAATCAGCGCTTACAATTTCTGCTCCGCCTCCTCGGCGGGTAAAGTCCTTCGCAAGTTCAATACCTAAGGAAGATTTTCCCGATGCAGTAGGACCTAGTATTGTTATGAGTTTATTCATGTTTCAAAGTATACAAAAACCTCGCTATTTTGCAATAACGAGGCTTTTATTATTGTTGTTATTCAGATTATCGTCGCAAAGGCGGCTTGTCTCTAAAGCTATCTCCACCAGGAGGCGGAGGAGGAGCAGATTCGCCTCCTGCAGGAGCGTTGCCAGATGGTGGAGTGGTTCCGCTAAAATCAGCT
>CAYOXH010000029.1:3758-10026 GCA_964407875.1 uncultured Gammaproteobacteria bacterium | reverse complement strand
CCTGGGCATTGTTTTTAAGCATGTCCGTCGCAGGAGGTACATAAATCAACGCAACCGCAATCACTATTACTGGCTTGCCAAACACCCGTGACCACTTATAGACAATCTTTTCGAAATTCTTTGGGTCGCTGGATATTAACATCCAGTAGGTTACGAAGAAAACTCCCGCAAGAAGCAGCGCAACCAGCTTGTAATCTGTTGCCTCGGGTATGAAATAAGCCGCAAGTGATCCGCAAAACACTATATACAGAATAAACAGGATATTGCGGCCCAGTAAGTACAAATGGAACGCAATCCCTTCTGCTGCGGACGAGACAATTGATTTTCCCTGTTTGAACATCTTCTTCATTTCGTCCGTAGGGAAAAACAATGCCTTTATAAAGTCGCTTATCCTGTCAAACCCGAAAGCCAGCATTTTGAGCTCGTCGATATTTGGCGGCGGTGTTGATCTTCTGCCGGTCTTAGGATCTACATTCTCCACTCCAGCAGCGGATTTGATGCCAGTAATGGCGCTTACCACAGAGCTCATAATGACCGTATAGAATATGGTCAAAATCAGCAATGGTGCTCCAATAATCTGAAGTGTCAGGCCGACTACCTCGTAATCTCTTTGTCCGATTTGAACACATACAAAGAATACAAGGATAATGCCAATCGTGCTTACTATGACCATTGTGACGGCAATCGCTGCCCCGACAAAAGGCGCAATCCCGAAAGCGTAGTGCCACGCAGAGGCAGCGCGATTTCGCACTGTTTTGCTGCCAAGTATCACGTATCCAAGGATATACAGTATTGGCATGTAAAGTAGCATTTTAGCCTCCTATTAGGTAAATCCCAAGTGGGACAACGATGAGGATTAACACAAGTATGTAAACGAGAGCTACGATGGTGACCCACTTTGCAATAGAGCGTGAGGGGTGCTTTCTTAGAGATTTACTGTTCTTAACTTTAGTGTCCGAGCGATCGACATTGTCTTTAGTATCGATTGTCGCCCTCAGTTTTTCCCCTATTTTATGTACTTTTATCAATAGGGGCCAGGCTTTATTTGTGAAGAAATCCTTGACTCCTTTCCATGTTGTTTCGCCTGACGTATCTTTGGGAGGGACAACCATGTCAAACCTCTGTTGGCGCTCGTCATTGTTTTCCGTATTGACCAACTCTCCAAACGTCATAACTCGACGTTCCTCGTCCGGGTCTTTGGCCAACTTTGCCCTGTAGCGCGCAAAATTCTTTGGACCCTGACTTTTTAGGAACTCCAGGGTTTCGTTCATCCTTTTTTGCGCATGATGCGGCGCCAAAAAGTTGTGGTTCACATAGTAGTCCGTCCACAGGGCTACTATGGTCGCGAAAGCACGTTCCGCTTTGTCGCCGATGATTCCGAACCACGAAAGAGTTATAGCATTGTAAGCTTTTTCTCCTCCGGGCTTGATCACGTCAATCAGCTTTTTCCACGCGGTTGCGCCGTGCTCTCGAACTTCGTCTGCAATTACCTCGTTTCTGATCTCAGTTGCTATACCCGAGGCAGTTCCTTGAGGCACTAAGGCCTTTTTTAGGTGTTGTCTGATGTTTAGCATTTTAGACCTCCACCATGAGAGAACTGCTCAAAAAAGCCGCTTGTCGCTCTGCCCGATTATCAATCCAGCAGAATTGAACCAACGTAAGCGCGAGCGGAGGAACAGAAACATCATCATCCACCTCAATGTCGGGTCGCTGGTCAATTTTCGCGCAATTCTTGTAGAAGGCCTTAAGCTTTTTTTCGTGCTCAGGCCTACTTTTAAGAAGTGCTTCAAGTGCTGTTAGCCGCCTTTGGTACTCTTTGCGATATACTAGGTCATCATTATTGTCATGGATGAACCCAATAGCCGCGGCCACTGCAGCAGGACCAGCAGATTTTTCTTCTTTCTTTTTCCCAGCGGTCTTTCTTTCCTCTGCTTCTGCCTCTTTTTTTCTCCTGTCATCTGGAATTCGTTTCTGAAACTCTACCAGAAGAGCAGAAATTCCATCAGCGATGTCGCCGTCTACCTCACCCGCGACCTTCATCTCTTCGATCTTGGTTAAGGTAGTATTGGCAGCATGAATAGCTCCACCAGTACTTAAGGCAGAACTAATATCTTCGCCGGTTTTCTTGCTGATTTCATCTACTACAGCACTCCTGTCTGGTCTTTGAGCGAGAAATTCTTCCCACTCATCAGCACATAAGCGCTGAAGATGATCCTTCCCGAAAAGGGGATTTGCCTTGGTTTTGGCCATTTTTGGCCTCCTATGGGTTAAGTTGTGTAGTGTTCGGTTTCTGTTTTTCGGTAGTTTAAAATAGCACAATATATATTAAAAGTCAAGTTTTATTATTCATACTTGACTTTTTTACGTTTTTATGCTAAGATTCTTCCTCAAATAAAATTCCGAAAATACCGAAAAACTACCTTAACAAAGGAATAAATTGATGAAAACTGTAATCAGCATATCACTGATTTTTTGTTTTTCCATTCCCCTGTGGGCAGAAACCAAAGACCTCTCAACTCGAGAGCTAATCAAGGTTTCTATCCCAACGGTTCCACCGAAAGTCGGTGAGTATCGGCAGTTTATCACCGAGAATTTAGACACAATTATTGTAAAGTGTCTAAATACCACAGATAGTGTGTACGTTTTTGGGCCCGACAGCATGGCTGTTGCAGCCCAAAAGATGACAGACCAATTTCCCCAGATCTACAAAGAGGTAGAACTGCTTTGGGGAGAATTCGACTTTGATCCTGACCCTGGACATGGGTTTTATATTGTTCTTGATCTCGCAAGAGATGAGAACGATATAGCCGGAGTCCACAGAAAGGACTTTTATCCCAAAGGAATTAAAAAGTGGGGTAATGGTCTTAAGGTCATGTTTTTTAGGCCTTGGTTCACGGGGGACGACATGTCCTTCACGGTCCGCCATGAACTCCAGCATCTGTTTGCTTATTCGCATGATTTAGACGAAAAGCATTCAGTTTCTGAAATGATGGCACAAATCAGCGGGTCATTGCCAATACAGGAATTTCTGAATGGCTATGATGGCCCGATTGACGAGTTCTGCGACTGGAGGAGAACGGACGCCGATTACGAGAGTGCCCAGCACTTTGGGGTCTATCTGTACCGAACTTATGGTACAGAAGTCCTAAAGACGATTATCCGTGATCCTCGAAACGGTCTTCAGACCATCGCTGACGCAGTTGGTGATTCCTGGGAATCAATCATGCGGGATTATGGCAAGCAAAGGAAAATCGACAACACGCTTGTCAGTATTGTTCCGCAGGATGATATACTAGGAAAACTTTCCGCTCGGCGCAGACCAGTTTTGTTGGCAGTCAAAAAACGAGTCAACATCCACGACCTGTTTCAGCGGGCTATGTACGGAAAGGCCGTACAAGCTCCTAAGCAGGAAATCCGCGTAAAAAAGGCCAAGAAGCCGGTTAATATTCATGATCTGTTTCAGGCGGCAATGCGCGGCGAGATCGACTAGCACCACCTTTACCAGACCCCATCGCCATCTCGCAAGGAGATAGGAATCATGGAGAAGCAGTTCGCAGTAGCACTGATGATTTTCGTCGGCTTGTTCGCGGCACACCCCGTGCTCGCGGACGATGACGACACCGAGCCCTCCGTGGCTTTCATGATCAGCGAGGGCCTTCTGGACCTGAACAATGGCGCGAAGTTCCACAGAGCTGGTTTGGGAGTCGGCGCTGCCTTTGTTCGCCAGTATTTCGAGGCCAGGATCACGTACCGCAATTACGGAAACAAGCGGGACGTAACCAGTATTTCGGACACTGGAGACACTACAGTCGTCCTGAAGAAGGACAGGGTACACGGATACACCTTCGAAGCCGGTCTCCGCGCTCCCTTGGGTCCAACCCCGTTCTATATTAATTTTCGGCCAGGATTTGCCGTGATCCATGAGGTCGAAACCCAGTTTGATATCATCGCTGATATCGGCCTGGGTGGCACGATCATCGCGAAGAATGGGGAAGCGGCCGTGGACTTTGACTTTTTGGACTTCTCGTTCTGGCCCAACCGGAGCGATAAGGTCCAAAATGCGCCCCATGTCAATTTTAATTTCAACATCCTGTTTAGGAAGTTCTTCTGATCAGGATGTCGCACCTTCAAGACCCCGTCCCAACTTGAGCAAAGCTTGAGTGGGGGCGGGCGTCTTTTTTTATTTATATTAGTGATTTTCGTGTATATAAACTATATCCATTTAGATTTTTTGAAAAACGCAAACATGAATCCTGTACCAACAACCATAATAGCCATAACTTTCCAAAAACCAAAATTACCCATAAAAGGCATGCCCTCCATAGTGTTCATGCCAAAAATTGCGGCTAATAATGTAAGAGGGAACACAATAACAGAGAAAATTGTAAGGGTTTTCATTATGTCATTTAAGCGGAAAGTGATGGTTGATTCATTGGATTCCTGTATGGCGTCAATGGTTGCTTTGTTTGTCTCGAGTTGAAGCCAGATATCTTTACTTAAGTTTATAATTCGATTAAATCTTTTATCATACTTAACGCCAAAATAATCCTTGCTATTATCCATTAAATCTTCAAGCACGTTTTTTTGCGTGCTCATTGTCTTGCGGATTGCCACAATATTTCGTTTAACCGTAAGAATCTTTGAGACCAAATCACGTTCATGTCCAGTAAATAGCTGACTGTCGATATTATCAATGTCCCAGACAACATGGTTAAGCATTGGGTAAAGTTCTGCGTTCATATTCTCAAGAATATCAAGCAAAAAATCGATACTACTTGCATTAGAGTACTTTTCGCGCATATATGGCTCTGACTGCATTTTTTGGGCAAGATCTTTAACAGAATTAATTTCATTTTTATGAACAGTAACAATATATTTTTTACTTGCAAAAATATCTATTTCGGTTGGGCGGATAACCCCGGTCTTGCGGTTATAAATAGGGTACAAAAGAACAATAAATATATATTCATCGCTAAATTCTACTTTAGGCCGAAGTGGAGGAGTGGCAACATCCGCAAGAAATGATTTAGAAAAATCAAAATGATCCCGCAAAAAGCGAATTTCTTGATCAGTATTATCTGTTAAGTTGTACCAAGAGAATTTTCTAAATTCTGTTTGATGGGGCTTGTTTGGCATATTTTAATTATTAGTAATTTCTTCATCAACATTTTCATCAATCAAATTTTCTATCTCAATCTTATCTGTATTAAATGGATCATAAATTTCCTCTGGTAGAATGTTGGTGCGCTTATATTGGTGCGTTGCAAACAAGGCATTAAATTTAATAATGTCAATGTTTTGAAGCGCTACTTCCTGCTTAAGAACAATAACTTCATTTGCCTGCACAATAGTCCTATAAAAATCACGATAAATAAATACAACTAATATCAATAGCATTATCGCGACAAAACCCATGATACTTAAGCGCACACGAATAAAAGTGTCTGCTTCTTTGTATTTAGTCCTTTTTTTGAGTTGTAGTTTAAATGGTAATTTCATAATATAACTCGAATGATTCGAATCATTCGCATCGCTTATGGGATTTGCCAAAAAGTATCCGATGTAAATGTCATTGTTGCGCCGCGTTCTTTTTCTGGATTATCAGGGTCATCGCGAACAGCTATAGTGCCTTGTATAATATTAGTGTATAAATGCAGATTTTCTACTTTTGAAATCCATTTTAAAATTGATTCCCATTGGCCTTGAACTTCAAAAGTAAATGGCAGGACTGAGAATTTTTGCTCTGGTACGCGCTTTGACTCACCTACATTAATACTAAGACCTACATTTTCTTGAGTTGCCATGTTTTCAAGGGAGGTTATGTATTGCAGTTCCTGGCCTTCTGTAAGCATCATTTCGTCTAAAATAGGCAGATCATCAGCAACCTTATCATATGTAATTTTAACAGTTCTTTGCAGCTGGCCGCGAAGATACAGTTTTTCTAGTCGAATACGCTCTTCTAGAACTTGTTTGTTGATTGGGCGAATTTCTTTAAAAGCAGGCACAATAACCAAAGCAATTAAAGCAACCAAAAGTAATCCAAATGATATGGTTGAAATCATGAATCGATTTTGGAGGTGGAAGTTCATAAAGTCGTAAGTCGTAAGAATTAATATTTGGTTATTGATTGTTGTTATTTTCTTGATTATTGGAAATTGGCGGTTGGAAATTTTCATTAGGTTCTACTCTCGGTATTTGATACCGCCAAGTATCCATTTGTCCGGCAAAACGGAAATTTAAATCCTCTTTTTCTAAAAAGTTTGAAAGC
>CAYOXH010000029.1:0-3748 GCA_964407875.1 uncultured Gammaproteobacteria bacterium | reverse complement strand
AATAATTGGATTATTTCTGATTTCTCTAATATTGTTTTTGTCTCTAGCAGAAGGTTGCGGGTAGGGGATGAGCCAGTTATTCGGAAAGCTCCAGTATCTTGGTTGATGTGGACAAAGCTTAATTCTATGCCTTCGGGAACAAGGTTGGTAAGTTCAGTAAGCATTAAGCTCCATTTCGAAAACGTGCTTTGTATTTTTACCCTGTCTTTTATTTTTTTGTTTGAATTGTCAATATCAGTTTGCAGACGCTGGTGCTCGACACTAACCAAGGAAGTATCGTGCTTAATTTTGTTGAAGTGGCTGACTAATACAATGCGCGCAACAGAAAGAACTATCGCGTGAATGGAGACAACAATTAAGATAATCCCTATTATACTATGGGTTACTAAAAATTTTCGCTCTCTATTTAAGCGTTCTTTTTGAAAGTCAGGAATTAGGTTTAGTAATATCATGTTACATTAGTTAAAGCTAAACCGATTGCTGTAGCATATGATAGTTGGCGAGACCCGGCAAATTCAGGAGGTATATTGTAATCTTTAGTTAATTTAGGATTTTTGATAAAATCTAGGGAAGTATTTGTTTTGTTTGTTTCGTGTACATGCTTTCTTCTTTTTGTAAGATTTAAAAGCGGGTTGCCAAGATAAATTTTTTTATCTGGAAGTTTTGCGCTGAGCGCTTTTATTATGCCGCGCATATTTGCGCCTCCTCCGCATAGCATTATGGATGTAATTGGTTTTGCGCGATCAAAGTGCTCTGTATAAAATAAAGAGTTTTGGCTGATAGACGAGGCAAGGGAGCCAATGGCTGGTTCAAGAACTTTTAGGATTGCTTGGTCGCATTTGTCTGGATCAAGGCCGCATAAGCGTTTTGCTTGTTCTGCTTTTTCTTCGCTTAATTTTAAGGCCTGCATAATTTGCCTGGTTATTTCATCGCTTGCTAAAGGCAAACTTACTGTAAATTGTATAGTGCCTTTATCATAACAAACAAAACTCGAACGGGTTGCGCCTATATCAATGACTGCCAATGGTTCTGTATATTCTGTTTTTAGCGGAAGCATGCCTCGAAGAATTGCCTCTGCTTCTATTTGTAGAGATATTGTTTTTAGGCCGATTTGCTGCAAGACATTAGTGTATGAATCAGATGTGGTTTTTGGAATAGCGCCGACAAGCACGTTCATATTTGATTGGTCTTCATCTGGGTTGGGTAATATATGCCAGTCAAGATAGAGTTCATCTATATTAAGAGGAATATGATTTGGAAGTTCTTCGCGGATTTGGGCGGGTAGTTTGTCGGCGGAAACTGGTTGAATGGATAAGACCTTGATAAAAGTGTGTGTTTCTGGCAAGCAGGCATGTACATATGAGGTTGGAATTTTTTTCCCATACATAGACGAAACAAGTTTTAGAATGCTTTGCTGGAGTTTTTTTGGCTCTACAATTTTACCCTGGCTAAACACGCCAGAGCCAATATCCTGCTTGCCAAAACTTACTAATTCAAAATCAGTGCCGCGCTTTTTAATATAGGCGGCTTTAATAGATCTATCACCAATATCTAATCCAAAAGAATCAAATGTGTTAGTTAATAATTGCATACTGTTGTCATCCCGAGGCCTAGAGTACTCGGCATAAACTCCGTCGAGGGATCTCTTTTTGAAACAAGAGAAGAGATCCCTCCGCTACGATCCACAATGAGTACATTGTGTCACTCCGGTCGGGATGATAGTTGTTTTTAGTATTCTTCTTCCCAGTGGTTAATGAATAAAATTTGCGTGAATAAGGGTTCTCCAAGTGTTTCTACTAGGTAATCTTCATTTAAAAGCATTGATGTTGAGTCCCAGGACATAAGTATGTAAATATTTTGCGCGATAATAGCTCCCTCGATATCTGCATCAACATTTTGCCAAATTCCATCTGTAACAACAAAATTGGAGCCGGCATACACAAGCCCATCAATATCAACATCAGATGAAAATCCGCCAATTGATACATTTTTTTTACTTAAAAGGCCCGAGGGCTCGGTTCCAACTTTTACCACTGTTAAGGTCGCCGGAAGTTCGCTGCTACTGTATCCGCTGCCAATACTAATTGATCCATCGCTAACAAGGGCTCCATTTATAGTTAGAGCGTTGCCTTTTTTTATAAATACGCTTCCAGTAACATAGGTTATGCCATTTAAGGTGGTTACAGGGAAATCCTTTAACAGTTGTTTGAATTGCCCTCCTGTATATATCTGGTCTGCAAGGGATTTATATGAACTAGTTGCATTAGAATCAAAATCAACTTCTGGCATTAAAATTGTTGCTGGTATTGGAGGGTTATCTTTGTCGAAGATACCTTCTGTTGCAGTTAAGCTCGAAGAGCTAGTTACACTGACAGTATCTACTGCTTCTGCTTTTTTTGTGGTGGACCAAGTGCTAAAAAATCTTATATCAATATCACCATTAGCGCTGATAGTGCCTCCTGTTAAAGAGACAGCGCTTCCTATTCCTTTTATGTCTCCATTCGAAATAAGCGCGGTCGCAGTTACTGGATTCGGATTAATTGCTTTAAACACGCTTGTTTGAACTACCCTCTGGGCTGTGGCATCTCGCACGCTTACTGTCGATGTTGCTGTAATAATTGCTTTTGCAAGGGCCTGGTTTTCTATTGTTACTGTATATGATCCTCCATTAACAAGCACATCATTCCTGGTAAACGAATCTGTCCAATCTGCGTCTGTTTCAAAGTTATCTTTCCAAGTCGCATCATTCTGGATTCTCCAAAATGCCTCCTGGATTCCGGCTTCAGCCAAATAATATGTCTGCGGTGTTGTATTTATAATTTGCGAGACCTTAACTTCTTGTATTATAGCATCTAAATAAAAACTAACAATTATTATCATTATGGATAATACGAACAGCGAGGAGATTAGCAAGAATCCTTGTTGATTCTTAATTTGTGTTCCTTCTTTTAACATAGATCTGGGTCTAAATTACTGTCATCCCGACCGAAGTGACTCGTTGTACTCAACGAGGAACGAAGCGGAGGGATCTCTTCTCTTGTTTCAAAAAGAGATCCCTCGACGGAGTTTATGCCGAATACTCTCGGCCTCGGGATGACAACCTGACATTTTATAGATTTCTTCCATAAACAGTGGTTTTAGTAGAGTGCTTTATGTCTCTTTTTAGCAGGCCAAGCTCAACTGTTAACGAGCCTGTGCCATAGTAGATAATTGTATCTATGTACTGCCCAACAAGCTCATCCTCAACAATAGTTACAAGCGGTGGATTGCCAAAATCATCTGCCGCATCAAACGGCACTAATGTCTCTGGTTCTGCGGCATAATAATACTGTCTAATTTGGCGGCTTATGTCTGTGCCTGTAAGGTAATATCGAATGTATTGAAAGTCCTCTATTTCGTGGCCATCCCTCATTTCTATTTCACTTGGCGGAGTAATTTCTGGGTCATCTTTATCTTCTGGAAGAATAGTTGCAATATCCCTGGTTTGCCTAATGTCGCGAGTTAAGCGTTCTATAATAATTCTAGAGTTTTGGGATACTTCTCCGCGGTCCTGTGAAAAATTAATAGAGCGCATGGTTAATGCGTATATGGAAAGAATCAAGCCAAGCATGCTAACGCTGATGGTTATTGCAATAAGCGTCTCGAAAATTGTAAAGCCCCTGTTGTTCATATAAATTATTTTTCGCTTATCATAGTTGTAATAGATGTATCCCGATTAGGCCCTCCAAATACCGAAATCCATTCAATG
>CAYOXH010000028.1:0-10349 GCA_964407875.1 uncultured Gammaproteobacteria bacterium | reverse complement strand
TAAGTAAATTCCTAAAATCAGCTGTCGCAAAACGCAAGCCCACGATTGGAAAAGGAACCCGCAGGCCTCGGCTTCTCTCACTTAAGCAGACCAGAACAAATCCACCCGCGTTTTTAATTGAAATTCCAAACAAGACAAACCTCGCAAAATCATACCAGCAATATCTAGCCAATTCTTTGCGTGAAAAATTTGACTTTGAAGGTGTACCTATTAAACTAAGTGTACAAGAGCGTGTATTGAAAAAAGAAGAATCAGACAACATGCCTTCTGTAAAAAGAAAAAAAGGACACAGGCATAGACGCGCTCCACAGAAAAACACAAGAAGATAACACTCTCCCCCTCCTATACTCAGTAGGGGGCCGGGGGGTGGTCGCGCGGATATCGAAGCTGTTAGTTCCGTAGGTTACTACATTGTAGGTCACGCGACCACCCCCTAACCCCCTCCTGGGTACAGGAGGGGGAATATATAATATATATGAAACTAATAATCGGCCTAGGTAACCCAGGCGAACAATACGAAAAAACTCGGCATAACACTGGCTTTCGCGCAGTGGATTCTCTAGTGGATAAAAAAGATTGGAAAGAAAATGACAAATTCAATTCTCTTGTTGCTGATATAAAAATAGGCAAATCAAAAGCTATATTTGCAAAACCCCAGACATTTATGAATAAATCCGGAGAAGCCGTAGGTAAAATTGCTAGATACTATAAAATAAAAAAAGAGGATATTCTTGTTATTTTTGATGATATCGACCTCTTGGCTGGCACCATACGGTTACGTCCATCAGGATCAACTGGACATCAAGGAATGGCCTCTGTGCTCAAAACACTAAAAACGGAAAACCTGGCGCGACTAAAAATTGGTATTGCGGAAAAAAAAGCAGGCAAGCAGCGCGTGCCTTCTGAGGATTATATCCTAAAACCAGCAAGCAAATCAGGAGAAACAACAATAAAAAAATCCCTGAAAAAAGTTCCAGAGATTGTTGAAGTTTGGATTAAGGGTACTGAGAAAACTACTGTTACTGTCTAGACCGCAGATATACATTGATTGCGCTGATTTCACAGATTAAGAAATGCAAAATCCGCCTATGATGGCGGATTTTAATCTGCGTAATCAATGTAATCTGCGTCAATCTGCGGTCAAGACAATGTTCTTCCCAAAGACCTGCTTGTAGCGAAGGGTTAACACGACGAGCGCGTTAATCCTTACTTGTTGCCCAGTTAGGTTAGGAGGGGTTCCCAACTAAGCGGACTACAAGCAGATCTCTTAAGAAGAACAAATAAAGAATCACAGGAGAGAATCTTAGCACAGGTGCATGCCACTTGTCAAGCCCCAAGATTGGTGCTAATATAAAGGTGAACTTGAAATTTGTCTGTATTTGGTGTTTGAAATCTATTTATGAAAGATACGCATTCCCCTCCTAATATTAGTGAGGGTATTCAAGGTATTGTACAAAAACTCAATCAACTCAAAAATATCATAGTAAAAACGCCAACAAGTATTGTAGGCCAAGCATATATTTTGAGCGAACTAGCGCAAACAAGCGATATCCCACAATCGCCAATTTTGTTTTTAGCAAAAGATGAATACGCAAAACTCAACATATGTACACTTGTGCAAAAGTTGCTTAAAGAATCAAAAGAACATATTTCTATTTTTGCGGATTTATCAGCATCTACGCTAGCGAATATTCAAAAAAATAAACCATGCCTCATTATTGTAACACACACAGAAAGCCAAACACCACTTCCATCTCGCGAACTATTTTCCAAACATTGTATCAGAATTAAAATAGGAAACAAACTTACAAAAGAAACACTGCTCCAAAAATTAGTAGACCTTGGCTATTCTCCAAGTAAAACAGCCGCAACAAAAGGGCTATTTGCCAGCAGAGGAAGTGTAGTTGACGTATTTCCCGTGGCAAGCGAAAAAGCAATTAGAATAGATTTTAATGATGATTTTATTGATTCAATAAAATCATTTAAGCCAGGAGAAACAAAAACAAGCCCAACTCAATCAATAGAAATTATACCTTATAAACTAGAGCACCTGCCAAGTACAGCAACAGTATCTGAATATAATAAAAATATCAAAACTCTTGTATTTGAATCATTTCCCCAAAAAGCAGACGCAGTAATTGCAATTAACCATGGAGATATTCAAGCATTAATTGGCTCAATCCAACCAAAAGAAAAAAATAAAAAAGTACCGCAAAAAAAACTTAGTTTTATAAAACACCTGCAATCTGGTGATTATGTAGTGCACCTTGACCATGGTGTTGCATATTTTGAGGGAATGGTTGAGCAAGTTATAGAAGGTATTTCACGCGAATATTTTAAACTGCGGTACGCGGAAGATGATTTGCTTTTTTTGCCGGTTATTATGGCAGAAAAAATGGAAAAATACATTGGCGACCCAAACCCAACCTTAAACCGCCTTTCTGGCACTGGTTGGAACAAAGCCCTTGGCAAGGTTGCCTTAGATACGCTGGGACAAGCGCGTGAACTGCTTAATACGCAGGCGCGAAGGCAATTAGCGCGTGCAGAGGCAATCCATAATGCCAAAAAAGTTAAAACAGAACTTGCGAAATCATTTCCATTTAAAGAAACAGAAGATCAAAAACAGGTTATTGAGGCGGTTTATGAAGATCTTGAACAAGTTACCCCAATGGACCGTTTAGTGTGCGGTGATGTTGGATTTGGCAAAACAGAGGTTGCAATCCGCGCGGCCGCAATTGCCGCGCTCTCTGGCCACCAAGTTGCTGTGCTTTCCCCTACTACTATTTTAACGCAACAGCATATTGATACATTCACAGATCGGTTAAAAGAATTCCCAATTACTGTAGTTGGGCTCTCTAGATTCCAATCAAAATCAGAACAAGAAAAAGTTATAAGCGATCTAAAAAACGGAAAAGCTGATATTGTTATAGGCACTCATCGCTTGCTTTCTGGGGACGTAAAATTCCAAAATCTTGGATTAATAATTATAGACGAAGAACAGCGCTTTGGCGTATCGCACAAGGAGCAGTTAAAAAAAATGCGCAGCCAAGCTCATATTATAACCCTTACTGCCACCCCGATTCCCAGAACCCTGCATTTAGCGCTATCTGGAGTGCGTGCTGTTTCGAATATCTCAACCCCTCCTGGAGGCAGAAAACCGATTGAAACCATTATAGAGCCGCACAATCAAAAACACATAAAAGCAGCTATTGAGCAGGAAATTAAACGCAAAGGCCAGGTATACTATCTTTATAATAATGTTGAAACAATGGATATAAAGCTCAAGGAACTTCAGGAACTTATGCCAAAGGTTAAATTCGGGCGATTGCACGGCCAATTGCCTGAACAAGAAATAGCAAAAGTAATGCATGCATTTGATAAGCGTAAAATAGATGTGCTTATCTGCTCTACTATCATTGAAAATGGTTTAGACCTGCCTAATGTAAATACATTGATTGTTGATAATGCGGTACAATTCGGGTTATCCCAATTGCACCAAATTCGCGGACGCATTGGCAGAGGAAACCGCCAGGCATATGCATACTTCTTTTATCGCAGACAAAAACTCACTGGAGAAGCAGAAAAACGCCTCGAGGCATTAGAGCAGGCGCGCGACCTTGGAGCTGGTTTTGATATTGCGCAGCGTGACATGGAAATTCGAGGAGTTGGAAATGTTCTAGGCAAAAGCCAGCACGGCCATGTAAAATCAATTGGCCTAGGGCTTTATCTGCGATTTTTAAATAAGGCGGTTGAAGAAATTAAATCAGGCGAGGTCACAGAAGTGCTCCCAGATATTACTATTGATTTGCCTATTGAGGCGCGCATTCCGCAGTTCTTTGAATCAAATAAGGAAAAGCGCATTGAACTCTACCACCAGTGGGCAATGATTGATAATTTAGATGAACTTCAAAAAACAAAGCAAGAGCTTCAAAAAGAAGGCGCCTTGCCTCAAACAGTTGAAAATTTGTTCTATGTTTTAAAACTAAAAATTCTTGGCAAGTTGGCTTCGCTTGAATCAATTGATACTTCTTTTGCCTCTGTTAACTCTCAAGAGCAAACCATTATCCTAAAGCCGCAACAGCCAATTGACCCAAAGAAATTCGCAAAAATGTTAGATATCTGCGAACACTCGCAATACTCTGAAGAAGAAATAAAAATTTCTAAAAAACACCTAGGAACTAATTGGATGAAAAAACTTGAAGAATGCGTAAAGCTATTATCTTTCCACATCCAAAATTGACCAATTGCCTATTTTTTGCTATGATTAGCATAATCGATTTTTTCATCAGCTCTTTAAACCATAGTTTCCTCGTAGTAAAGGAGGGATTAAGCAGAATTATCTGCTTGCAACAAAACGGGGAACGTTTTACAGCTTTAACAGCTTTGTTCAATATTTTGTGGAACAAGGTTGGGGATGAGTGCGGGCCAACCACTCAGAAGGAGGGTTTGGAGTTATGAGACGGCTCAACTGGAACATCTGGTTTGCTCTCGCGATTGTGCCGGCCTTGGTACTGGTCGCGGGAATGTTCTTGTCCGCCAAAGAGACGGCCGCCACAGTCGCCACTGATCAGGCGCAGGCGGTCCTGCAGGCAACCGCGGACAGCGACAAAGAGGCCACACTCGCGGCCATGATCGACGTGAATCCGGCGACAATCAATGACGCCGCAGGAGAGCTCAACCTGGCCGTGCTCGACGACTTCGAGCGCACAGCCAATATCGCGAATCGAGGCACCGATACCGCCGAGATTGCGGATAACTTCGGCCTGAAGGGTTACGGACTCGGCGACGAGATCGGGGGCAACGATGCCGCCGGAATTCACGTAATCGCCCGCATCGATGCGACGGGCGCGAATACTCTGGTGAGCAACTCGGTCGAGAAGAACACCTTCGCGACTACCAATGCCAACTTCACGCTGACGACTACCAACGACCTAGTCAAGCAGGGCGTGGATCTCTTTCGAGATACCACCCCAGCCCGCTATTTTTTTACAAAAAATTAACGGACTTTTTGATATAGCTTGCTTTAGACGAAGCGGACTTGTCCGCCGTAGCTCTGTACCCAGAGCGAAGGCGGATTGACGCAAATCCCGTATTAACGTATCCTATATAAAAGTTCATTAAAAAATATTTACGTGGGTTAAAATTGAATGCCATTATAAATGGCGCTTAATTATAACCCACGCAAGTTAACCAAGATATTTCTAACTCATCAGGAGGTAAGCACCTAATGAACATATTGCTTGCATATCCAAAAGTTCCAAACACGTTCTGGAGCTTTAACCATGCTTTGCCATTCATTGGAAAAAAGGTAACACTGCCGCCTCTTGGTTTGGGTACAGTGGCTGCAATGTTGCCAGATGAATGGGGTATGGGTTTGAAAGACCTGAACATTCACGACGTGAAGGACGATGAGATTCTGCGAGCTGACTATGTGCTAATCAGCGCAATGGCAATCCAGCGCGAATCCACGCGCGAACTCATTGACCGCTGCAAAGCGCTTGGCGCGAGAATTATCGCAGGAGGCCCTTTGTTCACAGCAGAGCCAGAGTTGTTTGGTGATGTAGATCATCTGGTTCTGAATGAGGCAGAAATCACTCTTCCTCGATTTCTGTCGGATCTGGAACAAGGATGCCCTGAGCGCGTTTACGAAACAGAGGAAGGAGAATTCGCAGACATCAAAGAAACCCCGATTCCAAGGTGGGATCTGTTTGAGATGAAGTACTATGCCTCAATGGCAGTACAATTCTCGCGCGGATGCCCATATGACTGCGAGTTCTGCAATATCACGGCCCTGCTTGGACGCAGGCCCCGCACCAAAACAGCGCAGCAGATGATTACAGAACTGGACGCACTAAAATCCGCGGGATGGAATGGGAAAGTGTTCTTTGTTGATGACAACTTCATCGGCAATAAACCCTACCTGAAAAAGGAGTTGCTCCCGGCGCTCATAGAATGGCAAAAAAGAAACAAAGGCATGCCGTTCTATACAGAGGCAACCATCAACCTTGCTGGTGATGAAGAGTTGATGGACATGATGATTGCCGCAGGATTCAACACCGTCTTTGTGGGCATTGAGACACCTGACGAATGCGCTCTACTTGAGGCAGGCAAAAAGCAGAACATAGGGAGAGACCTGCTGGAAGACATAAGAACCCTTGTTCGAAAGGGGTTCGAAGTTCAAGGGGGCTTTATTGTCGGTTTTGACAGCGACCAACCTTCAATTTTCGGGCGCATGCGCGACTTCATCCAGAACACTGGAATAACCACAGCAATGGTGGGCAAACTCGCTGCTATGCCAGGAACAAACCTTTATGAGCGACTAAAAATAGCAGATCGCTTAAAAGGCCTGGTGTCTGGAGATAATGTGGATGGCAGTACTAATATTATTCCAATCATGGACGAGGACGTCCTGCATAAAGGGTACCAAGAGCTCATGAGACACCTTTATGCGCCAAAAAACTACTACTTGCGCATAAGAAACTTATTGCGCGAGTATTCAATACCAAAATACCACTCCAAGATGAACATCCAGCACATCTTGGCGTTCTTCCGCGCCTGTTGGTGGCTTGGTATTTGGGGAAGGGAAAGGTACCAATACTGGAAATTATTTTGGTGGACTCTTTTTAGAAGGCCAAAGTTAATGCCTTTGTCCATAACGCTCGCGATTTACGGAAGACACTTCCGATTAATCTGCGAGCAACACATCCTCTAGCTAAAGGAGGTGATATCGATGTAAAGACGTCGCTTTGCGCTCGCGTTCGCGATAGTGGTGATCGTCGCCACTGCAACGAACCTGTGGGCGAACTATCCCAATCCGTTCAACTAGAACGGATTGGAAAAGTCGAAGGGTCTGCGTGCCAGCGAGCATGCGGCCCTTCTTTTTTTTGCAAAAAAAACCAGGACACCCACTACTTCAGATGTCCTGATCATGATATAATCCCCGTAGGGATTATATAAAAGAGTGCGAGCTGGAGATTCCCAACATCTTGTTTCAGATGTCTCTCGGGCTCCTGCCCGGCGGCAGAGCGAGCCTAGTGTGATGTTCGAGCTGTCGGCTTTACGCGTTTATTCATGCGCAAGCCCTTTTCCTTACGCTCCTTAATCTTACTTATGAGCGTATAAGGATTTGCCGGGCGATAGCTGGCCAGAAACAAACCCTTGTGATAGCCATGGATCTCTCGTGTTGTGGCAAACGTCATAATCATGTTTACCGAGATCCCTCTTTCCTGCATCGCACGATGCGATGCGATTGCCTGTGCCTTTTCTTTCTTTGTCATGAGCTCCCCTTTCTCATGAAAGATGAAAAGCGTAAAATCAATTTTGTTATACTTATATTATACCATATTCACATAAAATGTCAACAAATAACACACAAAATAATACCAATCCTAGCCAATTTACCCGCCAAAGAGGTGGGAAGCAAGATCTAAAATATTGGATAGGATTCACTAAAATACCAAGTATAGGGCCACAAAGATTTAATAAGTTAATAAAGACATTTGATGATTTAAAACAGGCCTGGGAAGCGCCTATTGTTGCCTTAGAACAAGCTGGGTTAGAAGATAATGTGGTTGCTGAAATAATTAGAATGCGGACAGAGATTAACCTTGATCAAGAACTAGAAAAACTAGAAAAAGAATCTGTTTCAGTAATTACTGTAGGTGATGAGGATTATCCAAAACTATTAAAAGAAATCTACTCCCCTCCTCCGGTTATTTATTATAGAGGCACACTGCCAAGTGATGATGATTTTTTACTTGCAGTAGTTGGTACGCGCAAATTTTCGCAATATGGAAAACAAGTAACAGAGATGATTGTCTCTGACCTTGCGAGAAATGGAATTACAATAGTAAGCGGCTTAGCCCTAGGAATTGATTCAATCGCGCATAACGCAACTTTAGACGCAAATGGAAAAACAATCGCAGTACTTGGATGCGGAATAGAAAAAACAAATATTTATCCTAGTTCAAATAGGTTTTTATCAGAAAAAATTATTGAACTTGGCGGATGCATAATCACAGAACATCCAATTGCAACCCCTCCCTTAAAGCAACACTTCCCAAGGCGCAATCGCTTGATCTCTGGATTATCACTTGGAACTTTGGTAATCGAAGCACCAGAAAAATCAGGAGCCCTTATTACTGCGCGGAACTCGCTTGAACAAGATAGGGAGGTGTTCGCGGTTCCAGGTAACATCACAAGTGCAAATTCAGAAGGAGTAAATAACCTTATAAAAATGGGCGCCCACCCAGTGCTTAATGCAGCTGATATTCTTGATGTGCTTAATTTAAAAGAAGCAACTGAATTTTTACAAGCAAGCGAAATTGTGCCAGATACAGGTGAAGAAGCAAAAATTTTAGATCACTTAACGCGCGAGCCAGTACACATAGATGAACTAACGCGCTTGACTGATTTATCAGTTCAGGATATAAATGCAACATTGACTTTAATGGAAATGAAAGGTAAGGTGAAGCATCTTGGTTCTATGAAGTACGTGTTAGCAAGGTAAATTCATGAAACAAAATAGATCTAAAACACCAAACATAAAAACTTCAAATTAAGAATAAGAAATAGTTTTGATGTTTGGAATTTGATGTTTCTTTGAAGTTTGGTGTTTGAAGTTTTAAAAATATTATGCATATATCTACCTCACAAAAAATCTCACTTCTCTCTGCAATATTTGTAGCATCTTTGATTGCTGCGAACTTGATGGGTGCTAAAATTACTACATTGTTTGGCATTTCTGTTTCAGTGGGAATATTTGTATTTCCACTTACCTTTTTAATTACTGATGCAATAGAAGAGGTCTTTGGAAAAGCAAAAGCAAAAGAACTGATGTATGGCGCTCTTATTGCTCAAGTTATTATATTATTCTTTGTAGTTCTGGCTGTTAAGCTTCCTCCTGCAACTAGATTTGAATTTAATGAAGGCTATGTACAAATCTTCAACAACTCAATTAGAATTATTATTGCGAGCCTTATTGCATTCTTTATTAGCCAGACTCATGATATTTGGGCATTTGGGTTTTGGCGAAAACAAACACAAGGTAAATACCTTTGGCTAAGAAATAACCTTTCTACATTTGTAAGCCAGTTTGTTGATTCCACACTTTTTATGTTTATCGCATTCTACCAAATTACCCCAAAATTTGATGTCCCATTTATCTTTTCACTCATTATCCCTTTCTGGATCTTCAAAATTGTATTTGCCTTAGTTGATACTCCGTTTGTATACGGCTTAGTGTATTGGCTTCGTGCCGACTGTCATTCTGAACGAAGCGAAGCGGAGTGAAGAATCTCGCGAACTACGATTAAACGTCATTTGACGAGATTCTTCACTTCGATCGCGATTACGCTCTCTCGTTCAGAATGACGATCTATTTATGCCTACATTTAAAAAATATTTTGATGCGGTCAACTACTTAGAAACTCTTTCTAAGAGCAGGCACGACCAGGCATACATGCACAAACATAGTGATAATCCGCAGCAATATATTGACAGAACAAGAGAATTCGTAAAACACCTCGGCAACCCGCACCGAGGTTTTCGCTTTATACATATCGCAGGAACAGCGGGAAAAGGCACAACAACCGCGCACCTACACAATATCCTATACAAAGCCGGAAACAGAGTTGGCTCATTTACCTCTCCATATGCGACTACGTCTATTGAGAAGATTAAGGTTAATGACAAACTCATTGACCCACTAATATTTGCAAAACTAGTTAAGCGCGTTATGCCAGCGATTAAAAAAATGGAGAAGGTTTATAAGTACGGACGTCCCTCGTACTTTGAAATCTTCTTTGGAATCGCGTTGCTTTATTTTAAAAAAATGAAATGCGATTATGTTATTTTAGAAGTTGGCTGCGGAGGTAAATATGACGCTGGAAATATCATAGCAAAATCAATCAGCGCATGCACGAATATTGGTTTGGATCACACTCATTTGCTTGGAAAAACATTGCCAAAAATCGCAAAAGAAAAAGCAGGAATCATAAAGCCAAACACGCACTTCTTCACCACAGAAAAACGCCCGCATATCCTAAAAATATTTAAAAATATCTGCAAAGCAAAAAACACAAAATTCCATGGTGTCTCTCCCCCTCCTGTATCCAGGAGGGGGCCGGGGGGTGGTCGCGTGTCCAATGAAGCCCTTGCCACATCTATAGCTAAATATCTCAAGATCGACGATGATATTATCACAGACGCGATCCAAGAGACATCCCTTTCCTGCCGATTTGAAATAATCCAAAAAAATCCACTTGTGATTCTGGATGGAGCGCATAACCCAATGAAGATAAAAAATGTTGTCCACAATCTAAAACATTTGACATATGATACACTATATA
>CAYOXH010000027.1:0-10540 GCA_964407875.1 uncultured Gammaproteobacteria bacterium | reverse complement strand
TTGCTGCTCTTCCTGCGGCTTATATGTCTTTACCATGCTTTTCATTATAGTGCCTGCGGGGTTGCCTGTAACAATTTTAACTGCATCTTGCAATTTTTTACCCTGCTTAACTTCTCGCGCGAGTTTGTTCCCAGCAGCATGCCAGCGGGGATGAGCGCTGCGCACTACAAATTGTATAGCTGCTCCTCCATTTTTTATTTCCTTAATCCTAGAAAGTGAATTAGTAATCGCGCTTAAAGGGTCAATCTCAATATCTTGATATGTTTTAATAGGAAAAAAGTACGACTTAGTGAATTTTACCTGCATGCCCACAATGGCTCCTTGCGGGCTGAATATATTATAATCCTCGCGCTCTTCTATAAAAGCGTCCGCATACTGGGCCTGTAATTGCTGTTCCATATACTGCCTCATGTCAGTTGTTACAGTTACATAAAAAGCAATTATATCTTCATGCGCTACAATCTCAAATGCAAAATGGTCTCTCCTGCCATACCAAAATGCCTTCCACCCCCGTTCTGCCCTAAGCCCTGCAAGGTTAGCCATAAAACTTTCAATTGGAGCAATAAGCTGGCGCGGCTCAACTTGCTGCTGGGTTTGGCCTTCTGCTTGTAAGGATTCTTTTGGCAAGAGCACGCGCAATGTAATCATTTCAAACGGATTAAATCTATTATATAACCTACGAGTAAGAAAACGCGCCAAAAAAGCAACTCCAATTAGGAGCGGTAAAGCCACTAGAATTGCTATAAATAAGTCAAGCATGTTTTTTTATTGTCACTCCTGTGTCTTCCTTATAATTGCCATTATTTTATCAGTTTTTAATTTTGATTCTTGCTCAAGAAAGTACTTATTAACACCTGGAATTTTACGAAGCCAGTCGCGTAAAATTTCGAGCACTTTTTTTGCGACAACAGTACCTTGTTCTATTAATTGCTCTATTTGGTTTGCTGCTTTCTCGCCTTCAACTTTTACTTCTTGTTGCTGATCCGCGTCAAGAGTGGCATATATATCCGCTAATCCGCCAGACATAATCTGCTCGATTTCTGCTAAACGCTCACTCTTTGTATGGGGAGTTGCAACGCGCTCTTTAAGTTTAACAACATGGTCACCTTGCGGTTGCTGTTGTTGTGGAGCAGTACTTGGTTGTTCTGCTGCTAATTCTTGAGAGTTTTGCTCTTGCTCAAGCGTCTTTTCTTGCTCAGTTTTAGCGGGCTGAACATCTGGCTCAGTATATTCTATATTAGAAGATTTCTCAGAGTTTTGTTGAGGATGAGGTGATTCTGGAGTTGTATTAACAAAATCAGGCATATTAAATTGATGTGTTGTGAATTGGTGAATTAGAGGGTGGGGTGGAAAAACAGGAAAAACATAAATTCACCATTCAAAAAGCTATGTCTATTATACCATTTTTATACCGGCTTGACCAAAGATATATAATCTGTTAATATTCTCTTATTCTTATTAGTATATTCGTACCAGATTAGTAATTAGTAGTATTATGGCACACAAGAAAGCCGGTGGCTCAACAACTAATTTACGCGACTCAAAAGGACAGCGCTTAGGGGTTAAGCTTTTTGGCGGATCACACGCAAAAGCAGGGGCTATTATTGTCCGCCAGCGAGGAACTCGATATTTTGCAGGAGTAAATGTAAAACGCTCTAAAGATGATACTATTTTTGCAACTCGCGACGGTGTTGTGCAGTTTAAGAAAAAAATGAAGCGCGGATATGATGGCGCCCTCAAAAAGAGAGTTGAAATTAATGTAGTGACCTAATTAATCTATTATAAAACCCGCCGATCATTCTAGCGGGTTTTTTGATGCTTTCATAGGGCTCTTACCTCCTCTTTGTAGCATCAAATATCCTCCTCCACTTCGCAGAAGTGAATTTTAGCTCCTGTATGTGCATCGGCTTTTCTGGTTTGCCGCAATCATTAATGCGGCCAGATCCTTGCTCTGAGCACAATTTGATCTGCGTATAGCCCGAAATACCGTGCGTGTTCTCCGAAAGGACGATAAATACCGCGCTTATATTCGAGAGAACGACTGGGTCAGAAACAGATGACACTGTCTGAATAAATCTCTGGAGCGCAAGAGAATCGTTCCCACGGAGATGAAGAGCTTCGTCTTTTTCAACTACTATATGAATTGACATTCTTAACACTCCTGAAATAGGAAATGAACAAGGATTAATTCCTTCGACTTTTTAAACATGCCTTTATAAAGTCCATGTACAAAGGATGCGGACTTAAGGGGCGGGATTTGAATTCTGGATGGAACTGCACCCCAACAAACCAAGGATGATTCTCGAGCTCAACTATTTCAACAATATGCCCATCGGGCGTTGTGCCAGTAATTTTTAATCCCTGGTTTTCAAGTTTTTCGCGATACTCATTATTATACTCATATCTATGCCTGTGGCGCTCTTCTATTTTAATATCCTTATACGCCTTATGCGCTTTTGAGTGCTTTACTAGTTTTGCTTTCCAAGAACCTAGGCGCATGCTTGCCCCATAATCACGGTCAAGCATCTTTTTCTCTTGATCTGGCATAATATGAATAACTGGATGCTTTGTTTCTGGATCAATTTCAACCGTATGCGCATTCCTAATTTTCGCGACATTTCTCGCAAATTCAATTGTTGCTAATTGCATGCCATAACATAATCCAAAATACGGAATATTGTTTTTTCGCGCGTACTTAATCGCATTAATTATTCCTTCAACTCCTCGAGCGCCAAAACCACCAGGAACGATAATGCCGTCATATTCAGATAATTCTTTTACTTGTTTTGGATTTTTTTCATAATCCTCCGCATCTATCCATGACATTTTTGGAACAGCGCCCTGAGCCCAAGAGGCGTGCTTTGCTGCCTCTATTACAGAAATATACGCATCAGCCAATTCATAATCACCTGTTCCAAAATATTTTCCAACAACAGCTATTTTAATTTGTTTTTTTGCTTTTTTAATTTTTTTAATTAGTCCAACCCAATCCTTTAATTTACTTTTATTAACTTTTAAATCTAATTTTTCTAAAATCTTTTTGCTAAAATCCTCTTTTTCTAAAATACATGGAACTTCATATATTGAATCCACATCAGGCGCCGAAATTGCGGCAAATTTATCAACTCCACAAAAAGTTGCTAATTTCTCACGGCGCTTTTTATCAATTGCTTTCTCGCTTCTGCAGATGATAAAATCCGCCTGAATACCTGTGGAGTTAAGCGAGCGCGACGCGTATTGTGTTGGCTTTGTTTTCATCTCACCCACTTTCGCGGGAATAGGAAGATAACTTACAAGCACAAACAAAATATCATCTTGGGCTTCTTGCTTCATCATGCGCGCTGCTTCTAAAAACAAAACATTTTGATATTCGCCAACAGTGCCGCCGATTTCTGTAATAACAATATCTGATTTTGCCTTTTTGCCAGCTGTCTTTATCCTATCAATAACCTCCAAAGGAATATGCGGAACAACTTCGACATCTTCTCCATCATATTCAAGACGCCTCTCCCTTTCTATTACAGATAGGTATACGCGGCCAGTTGTCATATAATTTGCTGAATAAATATTTTCATTTAAAAAACGTTCGTAGTTGCCAATATCTTGGTCTGTTTCATCTCCATCTTCTGTAACAAAAACCTCCCCATGTTCAGTTGGATTGATTGTACCAGCATCAATATTAATATAAGGATCTATTTTTATAATAGTGGGGTGATATCCACGCGCCTTTAAAATTGTCCCAATTGAGGAACAGGTAATCCCTTTTCCCACACTGCTCATTACTCCTCCTATTACAAAAATGTATTTGGTATTTGGCATATTATAATTGTCATGCTGACGCGGATTTAATTTCAACATCAAATACAACCTCATCACCTCCTCCTAGCTTTAAAGAGACCTTATGTTTTCCAATTTTTTTCAAGTGATGCGGCAAATCAATCTGCTTTGGGTCAATTTCAATTTTTTTGCGTTTTAATATGCTTGCTGTTATTTCTTTTGCCCCAACACCTCCAAATAGATTTCCTTCTTCATTTGCCTGCGCGCGAACGAGAATTGTTTTGCCATCCAAAATATTATGCAATTTTCCTTTTTTTTCATCTCTTTTATGCTTTTCTTTTTCTTTTTTTTGTTTCTTGTTTTGTATCTCACTTAATGCTTGTGTTGTCGCCTCTTGGGCTAAACCCTGTGGGATAAGAAAATTCCGCGCAAAACCAGGTGCAACGGTAACGATCTCTCCTGGGTTCCCTAATTTTTGAACTTGTTTTAGTAAGATTACTTGCATAACTTATAAATAACCAGTAACCAATTTCCAATAACCAAGAAATTTCCAATATTCAAATTTCAATAACCAAAAATTAGGATTTTGAATTTTGATTATTGGTTATTGAAATTTTCTTGGTAATTGGAAATTGGCTATTGATTATTATTGCGCAACACGAAGATATTCAAGCGCTCTTTCTAGCTGCGGATCTCTATCTTCGGAAAAATCTTCTTCAGTTAGTTCAATTACTTCATCAGGAGTAACACCATCTTCATCAATGGACCTGTCATTTGGCGTGTACCATCGAGCAATAGTGAATTTTACGCTTGAGCCGTCTTTAAGATCTTCAAGAACTTGAACAGAACCTTTTCCAAAGGTCTGCTCTCCAATAATATATGCTAAACCATAATCCTGTAAAGCCCCTGCGACAATTTCAGAAGCGCTCGCGCTCCCTCCATTCACAAGTATTACTGTCTGAATATCCCTAAATATAGGGCTTGCGGTGGTGGTATACGCGCGTTCCCCTTCTACACTGCGTTCAGTTACAATTATATCATCATCCACCCAAGCGCTTGCTACATCAATTGAGGTCTGTAAAAATCCGCCAGAATTATTGCGAAGATCAAAAATAATTGCATTTGGATTTCTTGCAATAATTTCTTTTTGAAACCGCTTAAAAAGCCCTGTTGTATCAGCATTAAAGTTAGTCATTCTGATATAGGCAATATTATTATCCTTCATTTCCCATGAAACGCTTTTTACTTGGATAGTGTCGCGTGTTACTGCTACATCAAATGGCTCATCTACTCCCCCACGAAAAACAGAAAACATAACTTGAGTGCCTTTTTCACCACGTATCCGGTTTACTGCTTCATCTAAGCGTATTCCTTTGGTTGTTACACTATCAATCTCAAGAATAATATCTCTTGCTAAAAGGCCAGCTTGTTCTGCTGGAGAATCCGGCAAAGGAGAGACAATAGTCAACATATCGTTCTTAATGGCAATTTCAGCTCCAATTCCCTCAAACCTACCATTAAGCGACTCTGTAAATTCTTCTGAAATCTTTGGCGTTAAAAATACAGAATAAGAGTCATCAAGTGCGGATACAAGGCCTTCTAATGCTCCATAGAATAATTTTGTCTCTGCGACTGGCTGATCCACATACCGCGCCTTAAGCATATCCCATACAGTAAGAAAAATATCAAAATCAACATCTTTACTTAAATATTCTTTTACTTGGTCACGCTTAATACTTACCTCACCCGCAACAATTGGCTCGCCTTTTAAATTAACTTGAACTACTTGTTTTTCGCCTTTGCCTAAATAAAAACCACCGACAAACGAAACCGCCAGTAGTATTACAACAATATAAGTTGAAAGATATTTTTTATAGAAAGACATATACATCAAAAAGCCTAATAAAATGTCATTGCGAGGGAGTGTACTCGCGATTCCCTCGGGAATACTCGGGACAGGCTCCGCAATCCCGTAATTATTTACTGCAATTAATTCCGACGGGATTGCTTCGCTCATCAGTAGATTCGCTCGCAATGACAGTTTCACCAACTCATCATATCATAATCACCCAATCAATCAACTCTTACAATATCAGCTCCTAGCGACCTCAAACGTTCATCAATTTTTTCATATCCACGATCTATAATTTCTGCTTTGCTGATTATGGTTTGCCCCTCTCCTATAAGACCCGCGATTACGAGCGTGGCTCCTGCGCGAAGGTCAAGCGCGTCAAGAACCTTGCCTTTGAGCTGTTGCGGACCTTTTATGATTGCCGTATGCGCGTCTTTTATTTTTGCTCTTGCTCCCATTTCAATTAATTCTTCCACATATCCAAGACGATTCTCAAACATTGGATCATAAATTGTGCTTGTTCCTAAACTTTGAGTCGCAAGTAGGCCAAGAGGCGCTTGAAGATCGGTTGGAAACCCTGGGAAAGGCGATGTTTCAACAACAAACGAGCGCAGTTCTTTTTTTGAATTCTTAACTATCCAAGAATTGTCTGTCTCTTTGATATGAACGCCAGCTTGCTCTAATTTTTCTCGGACCACACGCATATGAACTGGTACAACTGGAGCTATAGAAATTTCATCTCCGCATAATGCCCCTAACACAGCTATAGTGCCCACCTCAAGCATATCTGGAATAACTTCAAATTCAGTTCCTTTTAAGTTATCAGTTCCTGTTATAGTAATTTCACTTGTTCCAGCTCCAATTACTTTAACCCCGATTGATTCTAAAAAATTTCCAAGACATTCTACATGCGGTTCTTGGGCAGAATTTTTTATTGTAGATGTTCCATTAATTGAACTTGCGGCCATCATAGCGTTTTCTGTAGCAGTAACTGACTTCTCAATAAGCTCTATATTACCTGCTTGTAACTGACTTCCTGATATGATATAGTAGCCGTCCTCTCGCCTAGTTATCTCGGCTCCTAAGGCCTCTAATGCCTTAAAATGTACGTCCAAAGGCCTGTTACCAATACTGCATCCTCCTGGCTCTGGAATAATTACTTCACCGCATCGAGAGAGCATTGATCCAATAAATAAAACAGAGGAACGCATTGATTTTGCAAGTTTATAAGGAAGTTCATGAGTCTTAATATCTTGCGTGCTAATTCGAAGCGTGTGCTCATTATCCCATTTTATACTTGCCCCAAGATATTCTAAAATAGCCAGCATCTGGTGAACATCAGCAATGCGAGGTATATTATGAATAATGCATTCTTTTTCTGTTAAAAGAGTGCTTGCCACAATAGGAGTTGCCGCGTTTTTCATTCCTTGCACTTGCCAAGCGCCTGATAATGTATTTCCTCCTTTGATTATAAATTTAGACATAAGTTTTACCCGTCATCCTGAGCGAAGTGAGTCGCCGTACTCGGCGAACGAACGAAGTCGAAGGATCTCGTTGAATTACTCTCAAACGTTTAATACGAGATCCTTCGACTTCACTCCCCGATGAGTACATCGGGTCGTTCCGCTCAGGATGACGGAAATATGATATATGATTCTAAGAACAAGACGAATTCTTTATTCTTTTTTCATTGCTATATTCGCAATAGCTGCTCCTACGCTGGTTTTATATACAGCTGGATTTAGATATGACTTTGAGTATAACCGAGTTGTAGAAACCGGGAGTTTAGTGGTTAAATCATATCCAGAAAAATCATCTATTTATATCAATGATATATTGCAAGAACCGCAAACCCCAACCATTATTAATACTATACTACCCGGAAAAATAAATCTACTAGTTACAAAAGATGGGTATCATTCCTGGGAAAAAACAATTAACATCTCCCCACGTGTAACCGCATTTGAAGAAACCATTAAACTTTATCCAAAGTCAGAGCCAAAGCCAATTATAAAAACAAGTATTTCAAACTATTGGTGGAATAGCAAGCAAGACAAAATAGCTTATTTAACAACAAAGGGGAAGCTTCGGCTTTTTAACACACTCAACCAAAAAGATACCTTGATTGCTAACCTTGAAAAAAAACCACTTATAAATTTTACATGGTCCCCGCATGGCGACCAGTTTTTATTTGGGCGTGGGTCTTTGCAGGACGAATACTTTGTTGTTGACGCCCGCGATAACAATAAAACTATTTTCTTAAACTCAATTTTTAAATCTCCGCTTGAATCTTTGCAATGGGATCCTGCTACTCCTAATTCTTTGTATGCATTATCACAAAAATCATTATACAGAATTCCTTATTTGCTTCAAGCAAAACGACTTATTGCGAGTGGTGATATTGAGTCGTATTTAGTTGAAGAAGACAGGATATTACTTTCTGAAAAAATTTTATCAGGAGAATTCTTAATCTCATGGATAGCGCCAACTGACATATCAACTATTCACCTGGTACCAGAAATTATTTCATCCAAAGACGATGAATTTATAAGCACAAACTCGCACATAATTGCGATGATTAATAAAAAAACACATCAACTCACCATTGCAGACCCATCAATTAAAAATACCTCTCTGGAAAATTCTGTCATCACCATACCAGATACTAGGCAGGCAATATGGTCTAATAATGGAAATACGCTTATCTACTCTGATGGGTTTGGAATTTATCAGCGTTCATTTGTAACTCCAATAACTATAATCCCAACCCTCCCAACTAGCAAGCTAGTAATTAGATATTCCCAACCAATCAAAAACGTCATCTGGGCAGATGACGAATCACATATTTTTTATACTATTAATAATGCTCTTCGTGTCGCGGAATTAAACTCTTCTAGCGACCCAAGAAGCACTGTGCTCTTAGAATCAGAGCCATTAAATAATATTACAACCGCATCTCAAACGAATCTTGCTACCTTTATTAACTCTAATTCAGAACTTGTCGCTATTCCTCTTTCACTTGAAAACAGTAGAAAATCCTTCCTTTTTAGCAATGAATAAATTTGCTTCTAAAAGAGCGTCAAATGTCCCTGCATCAAGCCATTCTCCATTAACTGCACTGACAGTTAACTCACCTTTTTCTAAATACACATTATTCACGTCTGTAATCTCAAGTTCACCTCTATCTGATGGCTTGAGATTTTTTGCAATGTCAATCACCTGATTATCATATAGATAAAGGCCAGTAACCGCGAAATCAGACATGTGCTCTTTTGGTTTTTCGACTATTTTAGTTGCCTTATTATCCTTGTCAAAAGCGACTACTCCAAATCGTTCTGGGTCTTTTACTTTTTTTGCGAACACTTGGCCCCCTGATTTGAAATTTTTAATTTGTTCAGAAAAATCATCTTCAAAAATATTATCACCAAGAATCATTGCAACTGCGTCTGTTCCAATAAATGTTTCACCAATAATAAATGCCTGGGCTAATCCCTCTGGCTTTGGCTGTATTGTTATTGTGATGTTCACTCCAAAATCACTGCCATCACCTAAAAATGCCCTAAAGTCCTCCTCCCTATCTGGAGCTACAATGACCATGATATCTTTAATTCCACCTTGGATAAGGGTCTGCAGTGGATAATAAATCATTGGGTTGTTATAAATTGGCAGCAGTTGTTTGGATGTGACTTTCGTTAATGGCGAAAGACGCGTCCCACTACCTCCTGCTAGGATGATTCCTTTCATAATAATCTTTTAATGCTTCCTGCCATGAACGCATTGGTTCAAGTTTAGTTGATTGCAGAACTGAATACTTTGGCCGTTTTGCAGGAAGCGGATATTCTTCTGTAGTACACGGACCAAGTTCTACCTTTTTACCAAAAATTTCAAAAATCTCCTTCGCAAATCCATACCAACTTGTCTGTCCGCTATTTGTCCTGTGATAAATGCCATATGGTTTCTTGCTTTCGATAATATCCAGCGTTGCCTCTGCCAAATCCGGCGCATAAGTAGGTGAACCCACTTGATCATCAATCACTTTCAATGGCTCAACCGCCTGAGCCATTGACAACATGGTCTCAACAAAATTCTTTCCTTGCAGCCCATATAGCCAAGCAGTACGTATCAAATAAAAATCTCGTAACTCGTAACTCGTAACTCGTAACTCTCCAGATAATTTTGACCGACCATACGCGTTAACAGGCGAAAGTTCGTCATCTTCAACATAACCTTGTTTATTATTCCCGTCAAACACATAATCAGTAGAATAATGCACTAAAGTAACTTTTAGATGATGCGCAACATCAGCCAAATATCCAACTGCTTCTCCATTAACTTTGGTTGCAAGTTCTTCATTTTCCTCGCAAGCATCCACGTCTGTGTATGCTGCTGCATTAATAATGAGCTCTGGCGCAAGATTCGAGATCTTCTGCTCTACTTGTGACCTGTCAGTAATATCAATCTCATCCAAATCCCACAAAAATGGCTTGTGTTTTGCAAACACTTTAGCTAATTCATTCCCTAGCATTCCTTTTGCTCCTAGGATAAGTATCCTCATAATCATTTATTTATATTTTCAACAAAGACCTTTAAACTTTTTCTAACCTCATCACCTAAATCATATTCAAAGACCTTACTCAAAGAAACCCAATCAAAGTCAGCGCCTTCGGTTAATTTCATTTTTGACTTTGGCAAATCACTTTCAGTATAAAAAGAGTACTGGTGGTGTGATTGGTCTTTTTCATCATGCTCACTAAAATAATCCCTTAAATGTACTAAATCTTCTTCTTTAATAGAGATAGTTAACTCCTCAGCTATCTCGCGCACACAGCACTGGGCTGGAGTTTCCTCGCCTTCTCCGCGCCCGCCAAAGAACGACCATTTATTGGGATTACTTCTCGTATTTCCGTCACG
>CAYOXH010000026.1:0-10595 GCA_964407875.1 uncultured Gammaproteobacteria bacterium | reverse complement strand
AGCATCACTTTCGTGCATGAACAAGTCATTCCAAAGAACCTATCCATAGTATGTGTTTTTAGATATTTATGGTATAATAGTATGCGAATAGCGCACTACGAATGCGCACATGCGAATGATGCAAATATTATTTAAAATAAAATTCGTAGATTCGTATGTGATTCGTAGATTAGCATCGCTTTAATATGTTTGAAGACCAAAATCAAAATCCACAACAACCACAGAATCCGCAGCAAAACGCGCAACCAGGACCAGCTGAAGATATTTTTGCGGAGACAGAGGCAGGGAATCCAGCGCCAGCACAATCAAGCGGCGCAGCTAATCCTCCGGCTCATGCGCCAGCAGCACCTCAGGCACAGCCCCCCCCACAGACAACTACCGCGCAGCCAGGGCCGCCAACTGCTCTTGCGGGCGGAAAACTGCAGGCAAAAGAAGGCGAAGCAAGCGCAGGAGTTCCTTCGGGCCAGGCAAGTGGCGCGGCATTTCCTTATAAAAAAATGCTTATTATAGCAGGTTCAAGCGTTGGAGTTATTGTTATTGCTGTTGTAGGATTCTTTGTTATGAGAAATAATAGTTCACAGCCAGCGTCAACGCTTACCCCTCCGCCGCCATCTGAAACGCAAAACACCATACCTGAACCAGAAGATACTACACCAGAAGAACCTGAGCAGCCACAAGAGCCAGACCAGGATACAGAAGAAGGCGACGAAGACGGAGCTGGAGTTGTTGGCGACTTTTTAAAGGATTTTCAAGATAAATCAATGCAAGACGCGCTAGATCCGCTTAATCAAGACCTAACGCGAATTGATACGGATCAAGACGGATTAAGCGATGCGCAGGAATTTGATCTTGAAACTAATCCTAGGTTGGTTGATAGCGACAATGATGGTTTATCAGACTGGGAAGAGCATGCAATTTTTGGAACAGATCCTCTTAATGACGATACAGATGGGGATACTTATCTCGATGGAGAAGAAGTGCAGAATGGCTATGATCCAAATGGTTCGGGAAAATTATTAAATTTTGAACAAACAGAATAAAATCGTCATTCTGAACAAGCAGTGAACATGAGCTACTGCGAATTGTTCACTGCGAAGTGAAGAATCCCGTCGTTATTTGACGGCAGTAATTATCCACGAGATCCTTCACTGCGTCGCCCTTCGGGCTCCTTGTTCAGGATGACGCATAGAAACATATGCTAGGATTTGGAAAAAAGAAAAAACAAGAAGAATCAAAAGAAAAGCCAAAAGATTCAAAAAAGGACAAAAAGCCAAAACAGCCGGTTATTCAGGCCGCGGTTTTAGGTGATGAGAAATTTACTATTATGCCTAAGCAGTATTTGCCTCAAAAAGGCAAGTCATCTGGCGGTAGCAGTGGAGGAGGCAAAGGGATTAATAAAAAATTACTGTTTTTAATTGGCGGCTCAATTTTAATTTTGGCAGCATTAAGCGCTGTGCTGTATTTTGTATTGTTTTCTGGAGATAAAAAACCTGATCAACCAGCTTCACAACCAGTTACAACACAACCACCAACTACAGGCAGTACACCAGCATCAGAATCACCTCAAGATCAATCAGAAGAGGAGGAAGTACAGGATAAAATTATATCAGGTGAATCATATGATGAACTTAATCAGCTGGCAGGCGTATTAACCATGACCATTCCTTCGAAAGTTGTGGAAACATATGGAAATGGCATGGGCATAACCGTGCTTAGCGAGAGTGACATTAGTTTGTCTGAAGAAGAATCATCAATGGGTGGAATATACTCATTATACCCAGTTGCTATTACTTTTAGTGAGCCAATATCACTTGAATTAAGTGTTGCAGATATTCCATCTGGCGTTGACAAGGAAGATATATATCCTGCTTATTTGCGTGGAGCAAATTGGTCTGAAATTGAGGATTATCAGGTAACATTAGCAGGATTTTCTTTCATGTTTGATAAGTTCCCAACTGGCCCAATTACAGCAGTGTTCAGGAGCCAAGCGCAAGATACAGGAGAAGCATTTGAGATATCACCAATTATTCCAAGCCGTGATACTGATACTGACGGGTTAACTGATAAAGAAGAAGAGCTTTTTGGAACTAGCAGCAGCGCGGTTGATTCTGATGAAGATACTTATTCAGACAAAGATGAAGTATTTAATGGATACAGCCCAACAGCAGGCGCTGGAGTGAAACTAGAAGAAGGTGATTTGTTTTTGACATATACAAATTCAACATATGGCTATAAGGCTCCATATCCTAGTGGATGGCTTGCGGATTCTTTAGACCAAACCAATAAGCAAGTTTTGTTTATATCAGATACCGAAGAATTTTTCGAGATTTTAATAGAAGAAAATCCTCTTAATACTCCTATTGTTGATTGGTACAGGGGACAATCTCCATCACTGCGTAATATTGATCTTGATATTACAATTTTAGCATCGCGCCCTGCTGTATGGAGCCCCGACAAAATGACTCTTTATACAAGCAAAGATGGATTAGTATATATTCTTACATATAACAAAGGTACACTCGAGGAAATTAATTGGCCAAATATATTTGAATATTTCTATAAGAATTTTAGTTTCGGAAATACTAATAGTAGTAATGATATTGTGGATTGCGGCACAGCTGGACCAGTTACTTTTGAGTCAGGCGAGCCATCAGACATTGAGTCAGGTGAAGAGTTTGAATTGAGAATGGACAAGATAGGCGATGTCAGTGATGAAACAAGAGCATCTTGGGAATGTTTTACTGATAATTTACCTAGCTGTACGCCGACTGTTTTGTCATTAGATGATTCTAGTGGACTAACTGCAGGTTCGTATACAATTATTCAGAAGAATGGAGATGTATGCAATGTTTCAGGTCCGTCGTTTGATATTGAGCAGGGATTGGTGACAACAATTTGTGGCTTTACTGATGAGTATATTAACTCTTCGTACAGCACAAGCGAGACAGATTATCCTAACGAAGAGTTTATTAAGGGTTTTTCGGCAATGTCAATCATTACATTCCATGGATCAGAGCTTGAGAATCCTGATGGCACAAAATTTATTTTGGATTGTAATAATCTGTCAATATAGAAATCGGGAATTCTGTCATGAATATTGTTTTTATAAACCAAGTTTCTAAAACCGCTCGCATGCCACGGGCGGTTATTCGTGGTTTAGCAAATCGAACACAAAGATTGTTCAAGAGCCAGACTAGTAAAAGATTAGTTAGTGTTGTTTTTGTGGGGCCTTCTACCTCGAAAAAATTAAATAATAAATATCGCAGCAAAAAATGCGCAACAAATGTCCTCTCCTTTGTATCGCCCGAAAAAAGAGAATTAGGAGATATAGTTATCTGCCCTGCATTAGCAAAAAAGGAGGCAGATTCGATTGGGGTTGGCTTTAGTTGGTGGATAGGGTATCTTTTTATACACGGAATGCTCCATCTTTTAGATTTTGATCATAAAACATCTAAGCAAGAAGAGAAGATGGAGAATATGGCGAAGAGAATTCTTAATTAGTTGTCATTCCGAGCCATCCTTCGCCAGCAGGCTTCGGCTGTTGAACTATTAAAAAGGGATCTCTCCGCTTGCGAGGTAGTTTATCCTCAGTACTCTGGGGGCTCGGTCGGGATGACAGATATAATATGTCAATATTTAAAAAATTTAAAAGAGCGTTAAAAGGGTTTGTTGGTGTTATAACTGCTGAAACAAGTATTCGTATTCAGGTTGTTATTGGCATATTAGTTCTTGTTGCAGCATCATGGCTTAGGGTTAGCCGTATTGAGCTTATTGTTCTTTTGGTGATTATTTTTTCAATAATTGTTGTAGAAGGCATAAATACTATATTAGAGCGTGTTATTGATTTGGTAGAGCCAAGGTATAAAGATATGGTGCGCGAAATAAAGGACGCATTAGCTGGATTAGTGTTATTTGCAAGCATAGGCGCGGTTTTGGTGGGAATATTCATATTTTGGCCATATATATCAGTATAATAATTACTGAACAAAAAATTGATACAAGCAGAAAATTTAGTGAACACTAGATGTGTTCAAAATGTGGACAATTGTATCCATTGATAAAATGGTATTGATTTAGTATACTTTAGATGGATTTTAACTGTCATCTCGACCGAAGTGACCAACTGTACTCAGTTGGGAGCGAAGTGGAGAGATCTCTTTTTCAAAAGAAGAAAGAGATTCCTCCGCTCGTGAGTACACTCGGTCGGAATGACAAGGCTTCCTAAATTCTTATACGCAAAATCGTTATGTCTCAACCAGAAATAATTGCTGGCCTAGATATTGGCTCTGATACTATTCGTATGGCAGTAGGAGAAATTTCTCCTACTGAGGATAGAGTTAATATTATTGGCTTAGCACAAGGCCCTTCTGCGGGTGTTGCCAAAGGCACGGTGCGCAGTATCGAGGAAGTTGTTGATGCAATTTCTAATGTTAGGGCAAGAGCCGAAAAAATGACTGGTTTTGCGATTGACCATGCTGTAATCTCTATTTCTGGATCCCATATTACAGCACAAGAATCAAAGGGGGTAATTGCTGTTGCGCGGGCAGATGGAGAAATTCATGACGATGATGTAGAGCGTGTTTTAGAAGCAGCGCAGGCCGTTAGCGTGCCTCCTAATTATGAGATTTTGCATGTTTTGCCGCGAAGATTTTCAATAGATAACCAAACAGATATAAAAGACCCAATTGGCATGAATGGCGTTCGTTTAGAAGTAGAGGCGCAGATTATTGAGGGGCAATCAACGCACATAAAAAACGTAACCAAGGCAGTTAATTTAGCTGGCTTAGATATTGACGATTTAGTTCTTGCTTCATTAGCTTCGAGCGAAAGCTGCTTAATAGAAAGGCAAAAAGACCTTGGAGTAGTATTAGTAAATATAGGGGCTGCCACAACAAGCGTACTTGTATTTGAAGAAGGAGATATTATATTAGTGGATGTAATGCCAGTAGGAAGCTCGCATATTACTAATGATATTGCTATTGGATTACGTACAAATATAGACATTGCAGAAGAGATTAAAATTCAATATGGTTCAACTAAGGATACTGCTTCATCATCAAGCGATGAAGTAGAAATGCGTCAGATTAATGAACAAGAAGAAGGGAATTTTTCACGAAAATATTTATCCGAAATAATTGAAGCCCGCGTAGAAGAGATTTTTAATATGGTTGATAAGGGTTTGCGCCAAATTAGCAGATCTGGAAAGCTTCCAGCTGGCGTGGTATTGACAGGTAGTGGAAGCACATTGCCTGGAATAAGTGAAGTAGCCAAACGTGAGTTTCGTCTGCCTGCGTCTGTTGGGTTTCCTTCTGGAGTGGATTCTGCCATAGAAAAAATTAACAATCCAGGAGTTACTACAGCAATTGGATTGGTTTTGTGGGGGCATGCAAACCATGTTTCAGGAGGAGGGTTTGGATCTTCTATTACGGGATTTAATGGAATGAGGATTGTTAGCGAGCAATTTAAATCAATTATTAGAAGATTCAAACCATAAAACAAAATTTGGAAGTAATACAGAATTAATTATATGGAGATCAAACCAGAAATCGAGACCTTTGCTAAAATAAAGGTCATTGGTACAGGAGGTGGGGGGAGCAGTGCCGTGAATCGGATGATAGAAGAACGAATTAGAGGGGTGGAGTTTGTTGCTATTAATACGGATGCGCAAGCATTGCACCACAATAAGGCCTCAACAAAATTAAATATAGGGAAAACCGTTACACGGGGTTTAGGCGCGGGCATGAACCCGGATTTAGGGCGCAAAAGCGCAGAAGAAACACAGGATGAAATTAAGGAGATCCTTAAAGATACTGACATGGTGTTTATTACATGCGGTCTTGGCGGTGGAACAGGAACAGGCGCATCTCCCATTATCGCGGATATTGCCAGGGACTTAGGGGCATTAACAGTAGCAATTGTTACTAAGCCGTTTATGTTCGAAGGCCAGCAGCGCAGAAGCATCGCAGAGGCAGGGCTTGAGGAGTTGGCAGAAAAAGTAGATACCATTATAACTATTCCAAACGACCGATTACTCCAAGTAATCGACAAAAAGACTACGCTTATGGACGCATTTAGCGTGGTAGATGACGTGCTTCGTCAGGGTGTTCAAGGTATTTCAGAGGTAATTACTGTTTCCGGGCTTATTAATGTTGACTTTGCTGATGTTAAGGCAATAATGAGCGGTTCTGGATCCGCATTAATGGGTATTGGACAAGGAAGCGGAGAAAACCGCGCAGTAGATGCGGCAAAAACCGCAATCGACAGCCCATTATTAGAGATGTCAATTGATGGCGCTCGGGGAATTTTGTTTACAGTAACTGGCTCAAGTGATTTAGCAATGTATGAGATTAATGAGGCAGCAAAAATTATTACAGGTGCCTCTGATGATGATGCAAAGGTTATTTTTGGGGCTGTTATCAAAGAAGACATGAAAGATGAAGTAAAGATTACTGTGGTTGCAACTGGATTTGAGGGCAAAGGAAGGATGAACACAGAACCGCTTGCGCAATTTGCCAGAGAGGAGGCCCATGTTGCAGAAGCAATGGATAAAAAACAAGCAATATTTTTTGAGCACAATGAAGATACAAAAGACGAAACAGTAGAGACCCCAGTTCCCGTTGACGAAGTTGAAGAAAAGGAAACAGAAGAGGAAGAGCAGGAAGAATTAGAGATTCCAGCATTTATTAGGAAAAAGATGAATTAGGAGGTTTATGAAGTGTCCTGCATGTCAGAACGAAAATACAAAAGTACTTGACTCCCGTCTTGTAGAGCAGGATAATAATGTTCGAAGAAGGCGCGAATGCGAGAAATGTAGTTTTCGTTTTTCAACTCGCGAAGAGACAGAATTGCTTAACCTTTCAGTAATTAAGCGCGATGGAAGGCATGAGGCATATTCTAGGGAAAAAATAGAAGCAGGAATCACTCGCGCGCTTGAAAAGCGCCCTATATCCAGCCAAGAATGGCGCGTTTTAATCAGCGCAATAGAGAGAGATATTTCTGTTCTTAATAAGCCAGAGATTAAAACTGCTCAAGTGGGAGAACTGATTATGCGCCATTTAAAGCGATTAGACAAGGTTGCGTATATTCGTTTTGCATCTGTGTATCGTGATTTTACAGATGTTGACACTTTTTATGAGGAGATTAATAAATTAGTTGGCAAGCGCAAAAAGCCAGCCAAAGGCTGGTCGGACTCTGGCCGAAAAAAGAAGCGTGTGAAGAATAAAAAGAAATAAAAAATTAAAACAGTATGCCGCAAATAAAAAATCAAAAAACAAACACTAGTGATTCAAGCCAGATAAATGTCGAGAAATTATTAAAAGAAAATCTTGAGCTTACTAAAGAGATTCATGAGTATACAAAAAAAACACGTCGGTATATTATGTTTGCGCAGATTTTAGGCGTTGTGAAAGTAATTATTATTGTTGGCCCAATTATTTTGGCAATACTTTATCTACCGCCGCTTATTAGCGAGGCGCTTGGAACATATTCAGATTTGTTAGGCAGCGGAACCGGGCAAACCGTTTTAGAAGGGAACAGTTTTTTGAAACAGTTATTCGGTGGCCAACCGCAGGAATAAACAAAGTCGTAAGTCGTAAGAATTAAGCCGTAGGTAATCTATTTTATCAGCGGACTTAATTCTTACGTCTTATGACTTTTATGTCCATCTCTAAGCTATCAAAATCCATGAAACAAATGCTTATCACAGTAATTGTGATGAGTGTTATTTTTGGCGGTATTACTGGTGGTGTTGTTGGTATTATAGCCGCAAGCTGGTCGCAGCAAGCCATATGGCCAAATGTATATAGCTTATTAGGAATACAAACACCAGTGTCTCTAGGCCAAGATGCGCCAGACCAGGACAAAAACAAAGAGCAGTTTGTTGTAGAAAGTTCAGCAACTATTAATGTGGTAAGCGCGGCTTCTCCTGCTGTTGTTTCGATTATTGTTACACAAGATTTATCTAAATTGTATAATAGAACGGGCCCGTTTTCTCCTTTTGACAATTTCTTTTTCTTTAACTCTCCACCACCAAGTGGAAAGCGGGAAGTTGGCGGAGGAACTGGATTTATTATCACAACAGATGGAATGATTGTAACTAACAGGCATGTGGTAGATAGGGAGGAAGCAGAGTACACGGTTGTGTTAAATGACGGCACACAGAACGAGGCAGTTGTTTTGGCCAGGGACACATTAAATGATATTGCCATTATTAAGATTGAATCAGATAATTTGCCAGTATTAGATTTGGGTGATTCGGATGGATTGCAAATCGGTCAGACAGTTATTGCTATTGGCAATTCGCTTGGAGAATACCGCAATACAGTTACTAAAGGAGTTGTATCTGGTATCGATAGAAGGGTTGTAGCAGGAGATTCAAATGGTTTTTCAGAAGTAATTGAAGAGGCAATTCAAACAGATGCAGCTATTAACCCAGGGAATTCTGGGGGTCCATTGCTAGATTTATTTGGAAAAGTCGTAGGCGTTAATACTGCTGTTTCGCGAGAAGGGCAGTTGATTGGTTTTGCTATTCCAATAAATTCAGTAAAAAGCGTTATAGAAAGCGTCCGTGAATATGGCAGAATCGTACGCCCTTTTTTAGGTGTGCGGTATGTACTGCTAAATGAAGAGATTGCAAAGATGTACGAAATAACAGATGTTGATTATGGCGCATTAATTTTGCGTGGGGATACTATGCGCGATCTTGCCGTGGTTCCTGGCTCTCCAGCGGATAAAGCGGGTTTGGTAGAGAATGATATTATACTTGAAGTTAATGGAGAAAAGATTTCACAGGAAAAAGGCCTAGCCAGAATTTTAAATAACTATAAACCAGAAGACGTGGTTCGGTTGAAGGTGTACCATAAAGGTGATATTATTGAACTAGAGGCAGAGTTGGTTGAAAGGGAGTAATAAACCCACGTCATCCTGAACAAGCGACTCGACGTAATCGTCGATGAGTGCAGTGAAGGATCTCGTCGTAATTTATTACAGTAATTATCCCCGGGATCCTTCACTGCGTCCTCCTGCGCCGGTAGGCTTCGGATGACTTGTTCAGGATGACGATTCTTATGCAAGATATTATAAAACAAATACAAGAGCTTTCTGGCAAAATCGCCGAAACAGCGAGGTTGCTTTGACATTGATAAAAAGGCCAAATATATTCGAGAATTAGAAAAAGAGGTGCAGAACCCAAATTTTTGGGATAACCAGGAGCATGCGCAGAACATATCGCAAGAACTTTCGGATTTAGTTAGCGAGGTTGATACCTGGTCATCATTGCAAAATCAGGTTGATATTAATTTGGAATTGGCGCAGGATTTATCAAATGAGCGTGACCAGGAAATTGAGCAAGAAATAGAGCAAAAAACTAAAGAACTTGAGCATACATTCAATGAGCTTGAGTTTTTTGTTTTTTTCCAAGGGAAATTCGATGACCGTGGGGCAATTATTTCTATTAGCGCAGGTGCAGGCGGGACAGATGCGCAGGATTGGGCAGAAATGCTCGAAAGCATGTTGCTTAAGTATTCATCACAAAAAGGATTTAAGCCGCGTTTAGTTGATAGGCAAAGCGGGCAAGAAGCGGGAATAAAGAGTTCAATATTTGAGGTGTCTGGAAAATACGCGTATGGCTGGCTAAAGAGTGAAAGCGGAGTGCATCGCCTTGTCCGAATTTCGCCTTTTGACGCAGAGAAGATGCGGCACACTTCGTTTGCTATGGTTGATGTTATTCCTGATCTGGGTGATGCGCAGGAAATAGAGATTCGCGATGAAGATATTCGCGTTGATGTGTTCCGCGCTTCTGGCCATGGCGGGCAATCCGTAAATACCACGGATTCGGCGGTTCGAATCGTCCACAAGCCAACAAATATTACAGTTTCAGTTCAAAACGAGAGAAGCCAACAACAGAATAAAGAAACAGCAATGAAAATATTAAAATCCCGTTTAGCGCAAAAGCAGGAAGAAGAGCGTGAACAAGAAGAACGTAAAATCCGCGGTAATGTCCAAAGCGCAGAATGGGGCTCTCAAATCCGCTCCTATGTTCTGCATCCATATAAACTAGTTAAAGATCATCGTACAGGCCTTGAAACCAGTGATGTGGATGCAGTATTAAGCGGCTCTATTGATAAGTTTTCGGAAAGTTATGTAAAGTGGTTAGCTAAAGAAGGTAAAAAATAACAGGTCTCCACACTGGGGTCGAAGAAATTTTGCTTCCGAAATGCGGCTAAGAGACGTACGAATTCTAGCCCCAGACAAAGTTCACCGAACATAAAGGTAATTTCCGAAGGCCGAGAATCGCTGAAGCGGTTTGAGGCCTTTTTTAATTTTCACAGAATGCAGTACAATATAGTATATGGAGGTATCTCAATCAAAAATATTTTTACTGTGCTTGCTTGCGTTTGTTATTGGTGTTGGTTTGGTGTCCTTTGTTCAGATTGAATTTGTGTATTTATACGGCCTTGGGCTTTTGGATATAATTGTGTTGGTTATTTTTTGGTCAAATAGAAATTCTAAATTATTAGCCCTTTGTGGCTTGTTTTTTATTTTAGGTATGACACGCATGATATTTGCACAGCCAAACTTAGAAAATCCTAAGCATA
>CAYOXH010000025.1:0-10611 GCA_964407875.1 uncultured Gammaproteobacteria bacterium | reverse complement strand
CAGAAGTTAGAGGTAAATTTACCTGCTATGGAGATTATATTGAAGGTGAAAATATAGAGTTAGAGCAAGATAAAAAAATAGTGCAAAAATGGAGAAGCCCAGATTGGCCAAAAAATCACTACTCTACTGCAACATTTGAACTAGAGCCAGATGGCGATAATACAAAACTAGTTTTTACTCAAGTTAATGTGCCAGATGATAAATGCGATTCAATCAGCCAAGGGTGGCATGACCATTATTGGGATAAATTAAATGACTACTTTGCTAAATAATATATGGAAAATTTTCGTGTTGCTGTAGAATCCTTTATAGTAAAAGACAGGAAAGCGCTTGTTATTAAACGCAGGCCAGATGATGTGCATATGCCATCTAAATGGGATGTTCCAGGTGGTCGGCTTGAAATTGGCGAGAATCCCTTAGAAGGCATGAAGCGCGAAGCCAAAGAGGAAATTGGAATTAACATTGATATTATCATGCCAGTTGATATTCAGCACTTTACTCGTGAAGATGGCCAGGTAATAACCATGATACTATTCCTCTGCAAGCCGCTTCCTGGCGATATTAAGCTTTCAGAAGAACATACAGAATATAAATGGCTTGATATGAGTATCTCTCGAAACGAATTCCCTGATTGGCTTGACCCTGTAATTGATAGAATATATAAATATAAATTACATGAAAGTTGATTATTTTAAAATTATCCACAAGTACATAAAACCTAATTCACTTACATATTGTTTGTATATGCCGCATGTGATTCTTGTAACAAACAAGGCCTTAAAAGCTGCTAAGAAGCTTAAATTAACTAAAAATCAGATTCAATTTATTGAAGTCGCTGGAATGCTCCATGATATTGGGATAGTGAGAATAGATGACCCTCTTCTTGGTTGCACAGGTAAGCTGCCCTATATTCAACATCTTACAGAAGGCAAAAAAATACTAACAAAGGAAGGACTGCCAAAACATGCTCTTGTGTGCGAAAAACACACAACCATTACTAAACAGCAAGTGATAAATCGAAGTTTAGATATAGAGCCGCGTGATTATACTCCAAAAACAATTGAGCAAGAGATTATTGCTTGGGCAGATAAGTTTTATAGCAAAAATTTCGAAAAATTGTGGGACAAAAAAACTGTAAAACAAATATCTAAAATGCGCAAATCATATGGAATGGACGCATATAACTTATTTAACTCGTGGGATAAAAAATTTGGCAACTAAATATGAGTATAGAAGTAGAAATGCGCGGACCATTGTCCGAAGACGACCACAAGCGCTTGGGACAATTTTTAAAAGAAAAAGCAACACTTAAAAAAGAATTTAAACGTCTTTTAATTGATTATTCTGATTTTTTGCCTGATTCTAATATCCGCAACAGGCACTTAGATGTTCGGGCTCGAGTGACTGATGGAGAGCCGGAAATGATTATCAAACTTGGTAAATGGGCAGCTAGCGAAAATAGAAAGGAAATCGCGGCCAAGCTCAATAAAGGAGAATTCTTGAATTTAGTTGAATCATTTGCCGCTCTTGGGCATACAAAAGGAATATTATGTGTACGCCATAAATCAGTATACGCAATTCGCGGCATTGACTTTGATATTGTAGAAATTCCAAATCATAGTTTTGAATTTGAAGCAGAAACAATTGTAGAATCTGAAGACGATGTCGAAAATGCTAAAAAGAAAATCAGCGGCCTATCCGCAAAACTAGGCCTTAATTTTTACTCGGACGAAGAGTGGTACAAGCGCATTGAGCAATTAGACAAAGAAGCGAACATGGTATATGACTTTGAAAAACATGGAACAGAATATCTAGAAAAAAATTATAAAGAATACATTTAAATTATCCACGTACAACCCTGAGATAAAATCCTTTGTTAAACCTTTCCCTCTCAAAAGCAATTGTCTTTGCTAATTCAGGAAAAATATCAGTTGCCCTGCGCAAAACATTGTTAAATAACACTGGAGGATCTATTGGGCGGAACTTTCCTTGTAAATAATAATCATAATTCTCAGTATCAAGGCACATTTTGAGTGTTTTTATATTTTCAATATCTGATATGCGCCTTAAAATATATTCATCACCAGAGGCCTTAAGTTTGTCCCAGACCTCAAAATCAGTTGTGTAAAAATCGTCATCTGAAATAACCTTATTCTCAATGGCTCTTCGCAGAGCTTCTGCTAGCCGCTCGAACATAAAATTGCCAAATGGAGGCGCCCAATACTTTTTTGTCATCTCCAGTGAGTGCTTTGAGATGAATCGGCCAACATCTGGATCATCCACCACAAGCGTACTGTCAAAAATAGTAATATGCGAAAGTATGCCTTGTGCCTCGATAGATGAAATCTCATTATAGCAAATAGAATCTCTCAAAAAGTAATCCAGACGATCACAGCACAAATCAGGCAACTCTCTTTCTAGAAGATGGTACAATTCAAGATCCGCGAGTTTAACATAATCAAACCCATCACCCTCAAGCAATGAACTTATCGCGTTTTGGCGCATGACTGATAAATGAGAATTATCCTGATGCTCCTGCGTTGTTGGATCACCATGCAAATAATCAATTACATGCGAAAAAGTAGTATGCGAAATATCGTGCAGCAAAGCCGCAATCTGCTCTTCTCGGCTCGCCCCAAAATAGCGTGTTAGATTGTATACGCCAAGTGAATGTTCTGCGCGGTTTACATCTGCCTCTGGTATGCCAAACCAATAAGAACCATATTGCCCTACTTTATAAAGCCGCTGGAATTGTGGAAGTTGAATCAAAGAAAGCGCTAAAGGATCACTAACGTGCCATTCACCATACACCCTGTCCTTGATTATAAGTGCCTTGTCCATAATATTTTTCAAACAAAAAACATTTAACATTTGACATGTGACAATAGACCAGTTAAATCAGCTTAACTGATATCATTGTCAAATGTCAATTGTCAAATGTCAATGGTTATCAAAAGTCTTTGCGCGGTTTTGACTTTTTCATCACTTTAAATGCTTCATTTACAGAATCAACTAGCGTATAAATATTTGTTTCATCATTGTTAAGTGTTTTAAATTCATTGCAAAGTATCTCATCAATAAAATCTAATAAAGGAGACCAATAATCCTTGCCATAGAGAACAACAGGAATATGCTCCATTTTTTTTGTTTGAATTAATGTGATAATTTCAAAAAATTCATCCAAAGTCCCAAATCCGCCAGGGAAAAACACATATGCCTGGCCGCTTGCCGAAAGCATAACCTTGCGCGTAAAAAAGTAATGGAACCCTATTCCCTTTGTAACAAACTTGTTAATGCGCTGTTCAAACGGAAGTTGGATATTCAAGCCCAAAGAAGGAACATCTGCTTCATACGCGCCTCGGTTCGCGGCCTCCATGATTCCAGGCCCTCCGCCAGTGATAACCGAGAACCCGGCTTTGCCAAGTTTGTGCGCTAGTTCCCGTGCTTCAGTATAATACCGGCTTTCGTCCGAAAGCCTGGCAGACCCAAAAAAAGCAACTGTTTTTTTAAATTGGACAATAAACTGGAATCCACTTACAAATTCCGCCATAATCCTAAAAATGCGCCAGGTAATGCTGTCGCTTGACTCTAGTGTTGATTGGCCTGTTTCCTTTTCCTCAAGAGATTTTGGAATTTTGCAGGCGATTGGGTCTGAGTTTGTTTTCATAATAGTTGTCATCCCTTAAATTTCTGTACTCCCTGCGAAAGCGCCTGCGAAAGCGAAACCGAAGGTCCAGTATCTATAGTATTTGGAATTGGAATATTCCTTTTTGGTGGGTCTTTTGGCTGCATGGGAATATTTGGCTTGTCTTTTTTACGGGTATTATCTTTCTTTTTCGATTCAATGCGAGGAAGATCGCCTGCTCTAACCTTTTTAAGGCATGACTTGCAGTAAATCGGCCTGTCTCCATCTGGCTGAAAAGAAAGGCGCGTCTCACTGCTGCATACATCACAATTTGCCTGATAAGGAAGATGCTTACCCTCTTCGTTTGAATCATTTGTTTCAAAACTGGATTTTTCTCTTTTTTCAGATACCGCGATCTCGGCCCCAGCGCTTCGAACATCTTGCGGAATTGGTATGTTTCCTCTTCGCGGGCCCGAATTAGAGCCATCGCCTATGCCGCCTTCTACAGAAGCGTTCTCGCTCCACCTAATAATTTTATCCTCTACAACAGCGCGCTCTGTTGCGTAGCGCTCGCGCGAGACCTTTATAACCGAGTCCTTTGCGCCTGTACTGCCCTCAATTGGCGGGAGAGTTGAAGCAGAAAATGGCTGCGAAGAAACTCCGTCGATCATGAGTTTCATATATACATCATATTTCGCAAGATTAACTAAATCCTCTTCTACATATTGCGGCTCAAATTCTTTTACAAGTTCTTCCGCGTCAATAGCGCCAATTCTAAAAAGGATCATTGTTCCAACATTGCCAAATACCGCAGCCCGAACTAATTCATCCAGCTGCTCAATGTATTGGTGGGCTATTATTAAATTCAAGCGATATTTTCGGGCCTCAGACAAAATATTAGCAAATGACTCTGTTGCGAAATTTTGGAACTCATCAACATAAAGATAAAAATCAACTCTCTCTTCTTCGGGAATATCCACCCTGCTCATTGCTGCCATTTGAATTTTTGTGATAATCATTGCTCCAAGCAATGCTGAATTATCCTCGCCTACTCTTCCTTTTGAAAGATTAACCAAAAGAATTTTTTTGTTATCCATTACTTCGCGCAAAGAAAAAGATGATTTTACCTGACCAACTATATTCCTAATAACAGGGCTGGATAAAAACTGTCCCACTTTGTTTTGGATTGGCGCTATTGCCTCTGCCTGGAACTTATCTGGATATTTTGAGTATTCATCAACCCAAAAAGAGCGGACAACAGGATCTGTAATCTTTTGTATAACTTTTTTGCGATACCCTTTATCAGTCAAAAGCTTCATTACTCCTAAAAGAGTTGAATCAGGATATTCTAATAATGCCAAAATTGCGTTCCTAAGCACATATTCCAAGCGAGGCCCCCAAGAATCTGCCCAAAGTTTTTTAAAAATTCCAATAAGCCCTGATGCGACTAAATGCTGATGCTCTCGGTCTACTTTTTCGAACACATTAAAAGAAATAGGAAAATCCAAATCAGAAGGATTAAAATATACCACATCATTAACCCTCTCCTTAGGAACAAAATCCACAACCTTCTCTACTAAGTCCCCGTGAGGATCAACAACTGCAATCCCTTTATTATTCTGAATATCCTGAATAATCATATTCTCAAGCACTGTTGATTTGCCCATTCCTGTTTTTCCAATCAAATAAACATGGCGCCTTCTATCGTCTTCTTTTATGCCGAACGTGCGATATTGGCTGCGAAAATTAGTCGCAGCCAAGGCAGTTATTTGTTCTTGATTCTGAGTATCCATAGTAACTTTTTATGGTTCAATTGATTCGCCATATACAGCGCGTATTGAACTTGACCTCACAATATCATCAATAAGCGGATCTTGCGCGGACATATCTAAATTAATGCTTATTGATACAAAGTAACCCGAAATCAAACTCATCACCCCAATCCCAATCGCTATGATAGTTATAGTAACGCGCGTAGCGCCGCTTGTATTGTGAATGTAAAAATCTTTTTTAGGCATAGATTTATTCTCTAGATGATTTAAAAATTCTCGTTTGTCTTACGACTGGTTTATACAAACGGCAAATTTCCAGGAGCTCCAGGAGAAGGCGCCTCTTTTGCAACCGTTGGCTCGGAATTGCCAGGAGGACGAACAGCGTTGTTCTGCGGACTTGACATGCGCGGACCATGGTCAATCGGTAGAGCAACAGGCGGACTAGAACGTTTTGCTTGTGTACGCGAAACCAATGGCGCTTTTACTACCTCTGTTGGGAAATGATAAAGCGTTGCAAGTTCTTCTGTATTAAGAATAATGCCATTTGAACCAGCTGTTCGCGCACGATTTTGAAAGGCGCGTATTATGCGATTCTGCCTAATGGCCACACGCTCTGGCACAAAAAGGTAGTCCAAGCCCCATGTTTTGGTATATTTATGAGGACGCAAAGCATTTGAGTTTAATGAAGCAAACTGTTTTAATGAGCCAATCACCGGGGATAATCCCCGCGCTTTTGTGGCAATTTCTTTTGGCGCTATGTAAATATATCTAAACTTGCACCAAAATCCAACTTTATCTGCTTTCATTTGAATGCTTTCAACCTGGCGCTGTTCCTTAGGTGTAAGGTGAAGCATTAAACTTGGCATCTCGCGTTCCATTTCTTTTGAATCCTCGGTTTCGCCATAAAAAGGGAACACTGCAGTACCCAGCGCGTCCAACCACTTAATCATGCCGCCTACTACCTTATCAGCTGCCCCGGCTGGGGCTTCTGTTAATTTTCCTGCTATTTTCATTGCAACGCCATCTGCTTGCGGCTGCCATAAATGGTCATATTCTGGAGTTATAACAAGTTGAAACCAAAATTGCTCTTCTGGGCCAATCTTGTTCATAGTTTCTAAAAGCGCTGCCATTGGATCCTTAAATTCTTGTGAAAGAGAATGTTCAAAGTCCAAATGAAGGCGAATAGGATAAGCATTATCATTAGAAAGCGTAAATTCAGATCCATATAAATTATACTTTTTATGAGGGAATACAATATCTTTAAATTCACTATTTGTGCCATATACATAATCCTCTACCTGTGTAATTTCGGCATCTGGGTATTGCGCGTAAAAAGCGCTTTCAACCAAATCGCGGTACTCTTCTTGCGTATATACAATAAACTGCACATATCCCTCTATGCTCACTATTTCCATACTAAAATAATCTGGTGTTCTTCCAACCCACCAGTCCTCCCACTTATTGTTTACACCGGGCAAAACTCCATGCAAATGCGCAAAAATACTTTCAACTGCTTTTGGAGATTGTTCATTATCGCGCGGAACATCTATTGCTAAAAGCATAAACCGCCTTTTTTCTACATGATATACTGATTGCCTCCACTCTTGCCACGCATGCAAACCAGAAACAATAATAACAAAAAGAAATATTATCCAGCCACCGTTAAAAAACAAAACAGCAAACACCTGAATAGGGTTATTAGCATTACTTAACTGACTAGAAACCTCCACAAAGAATTTTAAAGCAAGTTCAAACATGTTTTTGTGCGAGTTTTTGTTATTTTATATGATTTTATTATAACACAAAAAGCCGTAAGCTGTAAGTTGTAAGATATAAGGCATAGTAACCCTTAAAACTTACAACTTACAACTTACGGCCAGTATAAAACAGGTTTAAACCGTTTGCTCCACTAAAACGTACTTACTGTCCTGGTTTCTCTTAAATCGGTTGCTGTTGCTTAATGCTAGGAACACGGTTCCTTTTTTAACCATGCGCTGCTCAAGCACTTTTTCTACAATTTCTTCTCTGCTTAATGCTTGGCCCGACTTTTTAAGAAGCGCCTCAATAACATCGCTTACAACGCCCGGAACATATCCCCATTCCTTTAGCGCGTAAATGCCTCTGCCTACAAGCACATACCTGCCATCAAGAATAAGTTCGTTATGAACAGTTGGAGGGTAGGCCTTTTTTCTGTCAAAATCAGTTCCATTAATATGATCTGCTATTTCCCTAAAATGCAATGGCTTGCCATGCTTTTTCATGACCAAATAAATTTTATCCCCCATTCGTTTTGGGGTTACAGTGCTCCAATTGGCTAATCCCCATTCATCAAATGGATTCTTTTTAATCTTTTGGCTTGTATTAAGATGAGCGTAAATTGGCTCTATGCTTTGTTCGTCAAAATTATATTCTGCTTTGTGGGCCGCGTATGTATCTGTTTCTTTAAACTTTGAAATCAGTTCATCTTCTGTCATTGGCTGGGTGTTTGCCTCAAGAATTCGCACAAGTTCATTAATGGTCTTTGAAATACCACTCCACTCAACAAAATCAACGCGCCAACTTGGGTGATACTCGGTTTTTTGCTCGCGAATAATTCTATCGCTAGTAAGCTTGTCCAGCAAAAACAATAGATGCTTGTTTGTGGATTTACTCTTGCTTTCTGCCTGCAGAACATAATCCAAAAGATGGTCTTCGGCCATAATTCCGCCGTGCTTTTCTAAAGCAGCTAAAACAACCACCTCAACGGGCTTGATTATATCAGAAAAATAATTAAGACCCTTAATATGCTTAATTGCCGCGTTTTCGATTTGGCGAACACGTTCGCGGGTTACATTATATCCCCTTCCAATTTGCTCTAATGTTTCGTTTCCTTTGCCATGCAGGCCAAAGCGTCGGTGCAAAATGTCCTGTTCGCGGCTTGGAAGCTCGCCAAATAGTTTTGCAACGATTTCAACTGGGCTAAAAGTTGCTAGATCCTGCTCCTCGCTTGCTGCCAGCACTTTATCTAGTATTGAATTGATATTTTCTTGATTTTCCATAAAATAGTAATAAATTTGAAAACAAAAATGTTCTCTATTTTTGGCTACTTTTAGCCAAAAAAGGTCGTTCTGAATCAATTTCTACCCCTATAATATCATAAAGCCCCTAAATAGTCAACCATGTAAATAATAAAAGTCAAATTATTTATCCACTTATTTCATCTATAAAAAAACAGCTGTTTTAGTAACAACCTTGATATTGTCATCCCGACCGAAGTGACACAATGTACTCATTGGGGAACGAAGTGGAGGGATCCCTTATCTTTTTCTAAAAAAGAGATCCCTCCGCCTACGCTAGTAAGCTACGACGGACAAGTCGACTATTTACTAAGTTTACCAGCCGAAGCCTACTGGCGAAGGATGGCTCGGGATGACAACTGCAACTTATTCTCCACCATCATCTCCCCCACCTGCAAAAGCCAAAGCAATAATTGGCCCTATCAACCAAAAAAATTCTGCTTGCTGGCCTGTAAACCATTGCCGAGTTATGGGTGACAATTGCTCATGAAATTCAACTGGAACTAATTTTAATATAATGCTCACCATTAATCCAATATGCATCACGCTAAACACAATCACCTGCCACCACGCGCCGCGTGATTCAGATCTGCCCAAAGAGCGCATCAATGAACTGCGCGAAAGCAAAACAAATAAAATAATAAATACCCCCAAAAAAACTATTATCCTAAATGTAAAAACATTATTTGGCCCATAATCCACGGGCGCGAATTGATCCAAAAAAGGAGCAGCATTCATAACAGCTAAAGCCATGTACGTTGATATAAGTACGAGTATGATTCTATCACGACCCAAGGTTAGGCCATACATAAATGCTCCTAATATCAAAAATAGGATAATAAAAAGATCCCATGTTGGCTCATTAAAATTGATACCAGCAATAAAACTATTAACTGTTTCTATTGCTTGAGATGAATCCACCATATAAGTCGTAAGACCTAAGTCATAAGTCGTAAGTTAATAATTCCTTCTTACGTCTTATATCTTACGACTTACGACTTTATTATACCACTTTCCTGTTTTACTGTCATATGTTTTCCACACCCGGATGAACCCAGTGAAGGCACCAAGATAAACATGGTGCAAACAACAAAAAAAACCCACTGCTTGCCCCAGCGAGTTTTTTTGTTGACAAATTAACGGCTAAGCTTATGATTAGGCGTTAGATCTTAACGTTCACCCCCCTTAATGAACGTTAACTAAAACCATCCTGTTTTGCCTTCTGACTCTTGTAGTTCCTCAAACAGCTTCTTTTCTTTCTTAGATAACTTCTTCGGAATCTGAACATTCGCTATCACAATATGATCCCCTTTTGATGACGAGTTTATCTCTGGCACGCCCTTTGCGCGCAATTTAAACTTAGTATTTGGCTGTGTGCCAGAAGGAATTTTAAGATTAACATCCCCATGCACTGTTTGGACCTGGATAGTATCCCCTAGCACTGCTTGTGTAATAGAAATTGGCTCTCCGGTAATAATATTAAAACCATGACGCTCAAATTTTTTATGATCTTTTACGCGTACATGAATATATAAGTCACCAGCTGGACCACCTTTGCTCCCTGCGTTCCCAAGCTGGCTCATGCGAACTGTTTGTCCATTATCAATTCCAGCTGGAATTTTGACGGTAACATCTGATTGTTTCTCAACTCGCCCCTGTCCTCCGCATTCGTGGCACGGACTTTCAGCTTTCTTGCCCTCTCCGCGGCATTCTGGACATATGCTTGCTTGCTGTATTGTGCCAAGCATTGTTTGCCTGTTTTGCACAATTTGGCCAGAACCTTTACATGTAGAACATTCAGAAATCTTAGTGCCCGGCTCTGCGCCATTTCCATTACAATGTTCGCATTTTGCAACACGATTGAGGCGAATCTTGCGGCTAGTGCCAGAAACAGCATCAAGAAAATCAATGCTCATTTCTATTTCCATGCTTTCTCCCTGCTGTGGTCCAGCTTGGCCTCGCGATCTACGACCCCCGAATCCGAACATCTCTCCAAATATATCTCCAAGATCCCCAAAATCCACATGCACGCCACTGTTGCCAAACCCTTGCCCTTGTTGCGCCTGACGCGCAAAATCCTGCCAGTTCATTCCAGTTCCGCCAAAACCTTGTCCGCTAAAAGCACTATCACCATATTGGTCATATTGTTTTCTTTTTT
>CAYOXH010000024.1:0-11039 GCA_964407875.1 uncultured Gammaproteobacteria bacterium | reverse complement strand
ATAAAAAATAAAAACACAAAAGAACTTATTCAGGAAATAAAGATTGCCCACAAAACCAAGACATCAGTAGAAAAGTACCATAAAGTAGGCAGCGGAACTTATCTTCGTGATATGGTATATGGCGCAAATGACGGCATTATTACAACTTTTGCTGTTGTTGCAGGAGTAGCTGGGGCATCATTAGATGTAAAAATTGTTTTAATTCTTGGCATTGCAAATTTAATTGCAGACGGCTTTGCAATGGCAACAGGTAATTTTCTTGGAACGAGAAGCGAAAATCAATTTAAAATGAGAGAAAGAGAAATGGAGGAATGGGAAGTGGTACATGTGCCAGACGAGGAAAAAAAGGAAATAGAAGCAATTTTTAAGAAAAAAGGTTTTAGCGGTGAAAAACTTAAACAAGTTACTAATATCATTACTAGCAATAAAAAGGTTTGGGTTGATGAAATGATGATTCATGAACTTGGAATTATTCCCGGGGAAGAGGGCAATCCTTTAAAGAATGGTTTTGCAACATTTATCGCCTTTGTGTTGGCAGGATTTCTTCCTCTAATTCCATATATTATCGGAGTTAGCGATGGATTTACTATAGCAATTATTATGACCGGAATTGCACTGTTTAGTGTCGGCGCTTTACGGAATATATTTACTAAACAGAATTGGATTATAGCTGGTTTAGAAATGCTTGGTGTGGGCGCTATTGCCGCAGTTGTTGCATATGGATTAGGGTATTGGATTGAGAGCGTGGTTTAGTTTGACTTTTTGCTACTTATTTGGTACAGTATTAAGTCATTTTTTGTGATAAACTCATCGAACATGAAAAATGTTTTAGAGGTAAAAAATCTACACAAATCCTATGGAGAGTTCGAAGCCCTAAAGGGCATTTCTTTTTCTGTAGGCAGGGGGGAGATACTCGGCTTCTTAGGCCCGAACGGAGCAGGAAAAACAACAACCATTCAAATCCTTTTGCAGATTATTACACCTAATGAGGGTGACATAAAAATTTTTGGCTTAGATATTTTTAAAAACCGCGAACACGTACTTCAAAAAATGAACTTTACTTCTGCTTATGTTCATTTGTTTGGCACGCTCACGGTCTATGAAAATTTAAAGGTGTTTGCAATGTTATATGGAGTAAAAGGGGATAAGCGAATCAACAAATTACTAAAAGAATTTGAAGCAGATGATTTGCGGGATAAAAAAGCAGTTACCCTTTCTAGCGGGCAGCTTACCAAGATTATGGTAATAAAAGCTCTTTTGAACGATCCAGAATTATTATTACTTGATGAACCAACCTCTAGCTTAGACCCAGATATCGCAAGCAAGATGCGGCAAGTTTTAAAAGAGGTTCATCGTACACGCGGTATATCCATAGTTTATACTTCTCACAACATGGCCGAAATAGAGGAAATGTGCGATAGGGTTATATTCTTATCTCACGGAGAGATTGTTGCAAATGATTCACCACAAAAATTAACAAAGATTATTCCAGACCATACTTTAAAAATTACATTCAGTGAAAAACCAAAAAAATGTTGAAAAATTTTTAAAGGATCGCAGAATCAACGCAGAACTAAAATCAAATAAGTTATGTATTGTCACAGCAGATGAGGCAATCCCAATCCTGTTGCAGGAAATGTATAATGCTAATTATAAGATTAAAGATATCTCAATAGATGAGCCGGATTTAGAGGACGTGTTTCTTAAAATAGCTAGAGAGTAGACTACGTTAACCACGTCATCCTGAACAAGGGAGTTCCCGCGAAGCGGGGCGACCGCAGTGAAGGATCCCGTCGAGGACGCGTGAGCATGTTCCACGGGATCCTTCACCGCACTCCTCACTGAGTACAGTAAGTCGCTTGTTCAGGATGACGGATATAAATCTATGAAAATACACCGTATTAATGCAATAATTCTACACCATATATACTTTTGGAAGCTATCACTACCTAGATGGCTGGATTTAATTTACTGGCCAATTGTTTCTTTAATTGTGTGGGGATTTGTAACTAATTTTATCAGTGGTAGCGAAACAGAGGGTGCGGTCACTATAGCTGGATTTTTTTTGGGTGGAATTATTTTATGGATGTTGTTTCAACGCGCGCAGCAAGATATTGCAATATCATATTTGCAGGATATTTGGAGTAGATCAATTGTAAATTTGTATGTATCTCCATTAACAAATGCGGAGTTTATAGTTGCATCAGTAGTAGTTGGCATATTAAAAATAGTTATTACCTTAGTAGTAATGGCAGTGTTAGCGCTGTTGTTATATTCATTTAATATTTTTAACGTAGGACTAGCGTTGATTCCGTTTGTTGGGCTATTGCTTTTATTTGGATGGGCAGTTGGGTTGTTTGTAACTGGAATCATATTTAGATATGGAACAGAAGCCCAGGTTCTGGCTTTTGGAATTTCATTTGCCATACAGCCGATTGCTGCTGTGTTTTATCCACTTGAAGTGCTTCCTGCGTGGATACAGCCAATTGCGCTTGCAATGCCAATAACGCATGTGTTTGAAGGCATGCGCGAAGTTCTCGCAACCGGAGTGATTCCAATCGATAGCTTGTTGTGGTCATTAGGATTAAACATCATCTTTTTTATTTTTGGGGCATGGTTTTTTGGCCGCATGTTTAATCACGTAAAGGTGAAAGGTCTGCTTGCTAAACTAGAATAGTATGCCGCGCTTATCCTACAAACCTTTATATCGATTTTTAGAAACTATCCCAGCCGCACTGGTGTGGGGTAGTTTTATTGGGGCAATTGCGCTTTCTTTTTTTAAGCCATTGATTGCGATTTACATCATCATCTTGTTTGATCTTTACTGGTTGATTAAGGCGATTTATTGGCTTATTTATTTATTTAACTCATATAAACGGTTTCGTAGAGATACAAGGATAGATTGGTTATCTAAACTTAAGGCAGAAGACCCGATTTCACATGATGGCCGCAAATCACATTGGCAGGACCTGTATCACATTGTTTTTTTACCGACTTTTAAGGAGCCGTTTGAGGTTCTTGATGCTACATTTGAAGGATTAGTTGAGGGTAATTATCCCACAGAAAAAATGATGATAGCGCTTGGAGTTGAGGAATGGGATAAAGAGAATGGGTTGCGAATCGCGAATCTCATCAAAGAAAAATACGCAAATAAATTCTATCAATTTTGGATAACAGTGCATCCTAAAAATTTATCTGGAGAGCAAAAGGGCAAGGGATCAAATAATGTTTTTTCCGCAAAACACGCAAAAACCGAAATTGATAAACTTGGCATTCCATATGAGCGGATTTTGGTTTCTAATTTTGATATTGATAGTGTGGTTCACAAAGAATATTTTTCGCTTTTAACGTATAAATTTTTAACTCACCAAAAACCGCACAACACGAGTTATCAGCCAGTTGCTTTATTTAATAATAATATTTGGAAATCAAATCCTTTTACGCGGACTATTTCAAACGGTACTACATTTTGGCTGCTAACTGATCTCTCGCGGCCAGACCGATTGTTTACATTCTCATCTCACTCTATGAGTTGGAAAACTCTGGTTGAGGTTGGGTTTTGGGAGCCGGATTTGGTAACCGAGGATTCTAGAATTTTTTTGCAGTGTTTTATCCATTACAACGGCGATTATACTGTTACGCCAATGTATGTTCCTGTTTCCATGGATACAGTTGAAACAGGTACTTTTTTGGGTTCAATAGCAGCAGTGTATAAACAGCAGCGCAGATGGGCATGGGGCATTGAGCATTTTCCATATATGGTCTGGCATTTTTTTGGCAACAAAAAAATTTCCTTCATGAAAAAATTCAAATATTTTTTTAATATTACAGAAGGAATGTACTCCTGGGCAACAGCGCCTATTTTAATTATCTTGCTTGGGCGATTGCCTTTGTATTTTGCAGATAGGTCCACAGAGCAAACAGTTATAGCGCAAAATGCGCCAATTGTTTTGGATTGGCTTTTAACTACTGCTTTAGTTGGTTTGTTTGCAACTGCTGTGCTCTCGATTATTTTTTTGCCGCCGATTCCAAAAGGAGAATCAAAACACAGATATTTATGGATGTTTTTACAGTGGGCTTTGTTTCCAGTTAACATGATTCTCTTTGGCTCAATCCCTGCAATTGACGCGCAAACTCGCTTAGCTACTGGAAAATATCTAGGCTTTCATGTTACTAAGAAAAATCGCTGACATTAAAATTTGGATGTCCTTTTAGAAACTCGGAATAGGGCATTCTTTTTTTACCTTCAAGCTGAACCTCAATAGGAGTTCCGTCTTTTGATACTGACCAAATAATAAGCTTTTTATCTTTATAAGTAGTCCACGCCCCTGGCCATGGGTTCATTGCGCGAATAAACGGCTCACTCGAATGGGCCGTTTCTGACCAGTCAATTTTTCCACCTTCTTTGGTCAATTTTTCTGTATACGACGCTTTACTGTGGTCTTGCTCTTTTGGTTCAATTTTTCCTGCTATATAATTTGGCAAAATTTTAATAAATAAATCAGCGCCAATTTGCGCGAGTTTATCATGAAGTTCTCCGGCAGTTTCTGTCTTGTCTAGTTTAACAATCTCTTGAGCCACAATAGGTCCATGATCCATTTCATCATCTAGTTTCATGATAGTAACTCCTGTTTCATTATCTTGATTCAAAATTGGTGCCTGAATAGGTGATGACCCACGATATTTTGGTAAGAGTGATGGATGAAGGTTTAATATTCCCAATGGGAAAGAGCCAATAACTTCTTTTGGAATAATTTCGCCGTAAGCAACAAGCACTCCTAAATCCGCAGACACCCCCCCTCCTGTATCCAGGAGGGGGCAGGGGGGTGGTCGCGTGTCAACTTGTATGTCCATCTCCTCTGCGGCTTTCTTAACCGCAGACGGAACTAACTTAGAATGATGCCTGCCAACTGGCTTATCCGGCTGAGTAATCACAAGTTTTACATCACAAAAATCAGCGTTGATTAACGCTGTGAGTGTTGGTACCGCAAACTCTGGAGTACCAAAAAAAACTATTGAAACTTTTTTCATATTTTTCCTTTTGTAATCTCGGTTGCCCTGTCTATAAGTAAAATTCCATTGATGTGGTCAATCTCGTGCTGAACTACACGCGCGAAAATATTGGTTGCCTTAATTTTTTGCTCGTTTCCATCTTTATCTAGATAGCGCATTTTTATTTTTTTATGGCGAGGCACTATTCCTTCAACTCCAGGAATAGAAAGGCAGCCCTCTTCTTCCTTTGTCATTTCTTTTGATGCGGAAAATATTTTTGGGTTGATGATAATCAGATGATCGTCTAATGATTCATCCGCGTCCTTATTGATAATAGCAAGACGAATGTTTTTTCCTATCTGCACTGCAGCCAAGCCAATGCCTTTTTCCGCGAGCATTGTCTCTATCATATCTGAACACAATTCTTGTACACTAGAAACATCGTCAACTCGCGTTGATTTTTGTTGTAGAGATTTTGTAGGGTAGGTTATGAGGGGAAGTTTCATGTTAATTGTGTGGTGAGGATGTGAGGAGATGAGGATGTGTGGACTTGAGAACTCACCACCTCAAATCCTCACCACCTCACAACACATTCTCAGGGTCTCTATCAATTGCCCAGCCATGGGGTAATGAGAGTAGAGGGGTGAGGGTAGAGGGTTGTGTGACTTTTAACAATAATGATTCTTGAGATTTCTTGTCCTTAAATGGACCAAGGATTTGTACGCTAGATTCTAGATTGTCTTTTAGAAATTTAATCGCACGATCAAGTTCGTAGGGCACCTCATGCTTATATGTTAGTTTAATCAGTTGTCCAAATGGAGGATAGTTGAGTTGCTTTCTGTTTGCTAATTCTGACTTTATGAAAGCATCTACCTCCCCATATGCAAATGCGCGGATTGCGAGATTGTCTGGTGAATATGATTGCAGGATAATCTGCGGAATTTGGAGTTCTTGGCAAAGCATTTTCCAGTAATTGAGACGGTTGAAAGAACGTTGCGCGCTTCTAAAGTCCGCCAGAGCAAGTAGTGGTTCAATAGATGCGAATACTGCTAACTCAAATTCTCGTCGCTTAGAAATTAATTTTAGCGTTTCTAGAGAGTATGGAGTTGCAACTAGCACATCAAAGTTCTTTTCAAGGTCTTTTTTTGGTTCTGTTTTTGCTACTTTACAATTTTTTAGCGTGTTAGTCAATATTTCATGAATCTTATTAACTGAAACACCTTCTTCTGCCTCATATCGCAATGAGAGAATGAGAATTTTTTTGTTTTTTTGTGTCGTCTTTTTGATAGCGCTAAGAGTAGTATCTGCGATAATTGAGAAGTCACGCTTATGCATTTCGTTTTTCATGTCTGTTAGTTTGACAGTAGTCATAGTTGATGATCCAGATGGCAGTTCGCGTAAAGATATATTGTGCTTTGATTGTGTGGTGAGGATTTGAGAATGTGAGGATGTGAGAATTAATTGCGATTCTGTGATGTCGCTAAGCCACCCAGCAACAATGCGGGCGTCATAACGAGGATGTTGGTCATATTGCTTAAAGTCCTGGCTTGTTGATTCAAAAAAAATGATTTGAGCATTGCTTTGGATTGGAAGAAACGCGCCTTGCCTTGTTGATAAAATAATTTTTGCTTGGTCTAAAAGTATTTTTTGGTACTGTTTCCAGTAATTTCCTTTAGAAAGTTCACTGTGAATTACCGCGTAATTACCTGAACACATTTTGTGTACAACAGTTTCTACGGATTTTATCAAATCAATTGTGGGAAATAGAACTAGGATTTGTGAATTAGATTTTTTTGTCAGGTGAAGGATTAGCCAGACGAACGAAGATATGTCGTTGATTTGAATATGATTTTGATTGCCTGCGAGTTGCGAAACTGTTTGTTGCAGTTTTGGGAGCTGGGATTTAGATAGGATGAATGTGTTGTGAGGATCTGAGGATGTGAGGGGGTGAGTTTTTAACTTGATATCTCTTTTTGGTTTGTCTGGCGTTATTAAGCGCGCTACTGATCCTCGGGTTACAAAATAGTACTGTGCGAATTGGCCAATTAGTTTTAGTTGGTTTGGAGTTAGGATTGGCTGTTCGTCTAAAATACCTGTTATCGGACGAGCACGAAATTTTTTGTTAACACTTTCCCCGCCCAAATCTAAAACAACCCCTGGAAGTTTTTTGGTTCTCCAGGGGATTGTTACAAGTTGTCCTTGCTTGATTTTATTTTTGAACTCATCCGGGACGTGATAGTCAAAAGTATCTGTTGACGACGGTAGTCGGATGAGGGGAGTGATTTTGGCTATCATATAATAAAGATACAAGATACAAGAAACAAACAAGATAAAAATTCAAAATTAAAATAGAAGAATTTTTAATTTGTATCTTTGAATTTGTTTGTGTCTTGTGTCTTGTGTCTTTTTGTATCGATTCAAAATGCTTAAAATATGAAACGCGTTGTCATCAAACCTACTCCATGCTTTTGTTCATAATTCACATCAATGTCATATCTTATTTCATCTATCACACCTAAAAGGACAGCCAAAGGCCTAAGGCCACAACAAGAAAACGGATGAACTTGATTGTTGTTATAAGCAAGGAGAGTTTTTTTGTCTTTGTCATGGATGCTGTCAATTAGTTTACTGTCAAAATTTTTATCGCTAGATAAATCACCAAGCCCAATTATGGCAACTCTTTTTTGTATATTTTCTAATATATCACGCAAAGCCGAGCCAAAAGAAAACAGTTTTCTTGGCCTGTCTAGTGAATGAGTAACTGGAACTACGTGTATATTTTTATTATTTTGCGATAAATGTATCATAGCCATACCAGAGGCAGTGTCAAGGTAATTAGTTGTTATGCTTGAAATTGGGTATCTAGTACATAGTTTTCTCCTTATAACGCTAGCAATATATGAATCACCAAAAAATTGCGGATGCATATCATAATTTATAAAAGCGCTGAAATCACAATCATATTTTGGAGAGAAGTTTATAGTAAATGCTTCGCTAAACCCAGTCCCATGTCCTGTAATGGTAATTATGGTATCAATATTTCGAGAATACAAATCATCTGCAATATCATGTATTGCGTCAACTGTTTTTTTATACTGCTTGTACTTATCCTTGCTAATCTGTTTCAGTAAAAGAGGTGAGTGTGGTATATGTGCGATATATGAAAGCATAGTTATGTCACGTCATCCTGAACAAGTGACTCGCCGTACTCGGCGGGGAATGCAGTGAAGGATCCCGCGGGTATTTACTGCAGTTGTAATAGACGGGATCCTTCACTTCGTCTGCGATTACGCAGGACTCGTTCAGGATGACGGTTTTTAATTAACATTATCACCCAAAATTTCTCCCTCCCCAAAAGTAATTATCAAATCCAATGGATCTCCAAGCGGATGCAGGTCAACAACTTTTTGCGGGACATCATGGATGTTGTCCCATGCATAGCCAAGTTTTTCAAATGCTTCACCAGAAATCACTGGCCTTCTTCTTCCGTCTGAGATTATATATACTGCAGATGATTCTGGGCTAGTGATAATTGTTCCATCAATAAGTTTTGCGCGGCCGTTATAAGGGTACTGCTTGAGCTCGTCCGGATGAACTGGGAATGGTCTCATATTTTTAAAATTCAAATCCATAATAGCGCGGTCTATAATTCCTTGTCGTTTTCCATTCTGCACAAAAAAGACCGCTCCAGTGGAATTGTCTTGTAATAGCGCGCCAGTTGGGTATGCGCTAGCAATGGTAATTATATCACCAATAGTATACAACGCTAAGTCCTCGTCTTCAACAAAAATTAATTCTTCTGGGTTAAAGCCAATAGTTCTAAATACTTCTTGTGATTCAATACCGCGAATAGTGTCATCAACCAACAAGTATACTGTCCCACTAGGAGCGCGTAAAAGTGAATAGTTCGCGAATTTAATAGCAGGGCCAATTTCATATGCTTCAAGTTCGTTTTTACTTACTTGGATGATTCGTTTTGCGTCGTATCGTGAATAAAGCGCTGTCCTTGTCTTAAAAGGCCTTCGTTTTCCATTTTGTAATAGCCAAACTCCTGGCTGTCCTTGTTCTTGTAATAAAGTGCCATCTGGATAATCACGCACAAAATACCTTTGCCAAATTCGCCAAAAGTTAAAGTTTGCGCCGATTCTTGAGCCCCCTCTATATGGATTATATGTATATAAGACCGCGGTAGCATTATTTACTGGAGTTACTTCATATCCATCAAGCGTGGTTTTGGTTCTTTGCGGTCCCCAACCAGTCAAAGTTCTGCCGAGCGACTGAAGATCGCGTAAATAGTTTACGCGGACTTTTTCCGCAAAGTCAGATACCTGATTATAAAATCCTTTAAAAGGCGCTAACCGAGGATCGCTCTTTGAACAAGAGTCGCACACTGCAAAACCAGTTGCCCAATCCAACTGTTTTTGAGAAGGAGACGCGTCTGTAATCAGAGATTGCTCTTTTTGCAGCATGGCTAGGATTACTTTTGGATTGATTTCATAGATTTGCGATTCTTCGAAAATAATTTGGCTTGCTTGCTTGCGCACGTTATCAATAACTTCTGTAAACTTAGCCAAAAAAGAACCCTTTGACTCCAAGAACCTTTGAATTGCGTCTTGAGATAGGGAAGTGTATTCCTCTAGTTCAAAGTCAGAGATGATGTTGTTTGCGTTAAACTCTGCTGCTTGGATTGAAGTAAGTGGGGCAAGCAGAAGTAATGTGATTGCTATTATTTTTTTCATATGTGTATTGTATCATACTTTTTTTGAATAAAAAAAACAGGCTACCCAGACTGTTCAAAATTGTCTGGGTAGCCCTGGCGCCTAGCGGCGCCTTCGGGTACGGAGCATGGTAAGCATGGCTTGATCCTTTCCTTTAAAAGGTGGCGGATAAGCCGGGTCTTATCACCTCTTATGTGTGGGCCCGGTGTGGTGCCCACCAAGGTGACGCTCCAATACCGTTGAGAGGACGTGCGGATTACAGATTCACACGCCCTCTAGTTCAGGACGTTTAATGTGCATGTGCCCTCCGGGTCGGGGGTTTTGGCGGGGACGGGCTACAGGGTAATGCTGAATAAACTCATACACTTCTCCTTGGTTAGAGGATGAGCTTATATATCCACGCACACATTGCGCATGGAAGTGGAAACTTTGTTGACATCAGAAAATATGGATGTCCTTAATGAGCGTATCACGCCCTACAGATATACTGCATTTGCCCCGTATCTGTAGGGCGCGGCCCAGCCCCCTGCAGGCATGTTGCGGTTGGATTGTGGTGTATTAGGTGTATTGGCGGTAGCTGCAAGGAGTGGGTTGAGAGGAGTGGGGCATGAAAAAAGAGAGGAGAAATGGATAAAAAAGAGTGAGGATTATCTATAGTATACTAAACATGACACTTTTTGGCAATATCGATTATAAACATGGTTAAAATATCTGGATTTTGGTAGTTTAGAATGATATAATCAATTTATGACTAATATCAATATTCTCGGTGTGGAGGTATCGGACATAACTCGCGCTAGAGCGCTTGCAAAGGTAAGGAATTTTGTAGAAGGCGATTATCAGCACTATATTGTTACACCAAATCCAGAGATTGTTTTAAAAACCCATACAGACAGTAATCTTAGGAAAATTCTAAATCATGCTGATATTGCTTTGCCAGATGGATTTGGATTGCGTGTTGCATCCTTGATTCTTGGAAAAAATTTAAAAAATAGGATTGCAGGAGCGGATTTTTTAGAATCAATAAGCGCTTTAGCGGAACTTGAGGACTGGCCAATATTTTTGCTTGGAGGGAAAGACGAAAAAGTTGCAGAACAGGCGGCCTGGCGTTTGAGGTATGAGTATAAGAAGCTTGTTGTTAGTGGCCATGCCTCCGGAGGAATTGTAGATTTTAAAGAGGGAAAATGGCAAGCAAGCGATGAAAAATTGATTAAAAAAATAAACAAGTCAGGCGCGGTAATATTATTTGTAGGATTTGGATGTCCAAAACAAGAAAAATGGATTTTTCAGAATCTTGATAAACTTCCAAACATAAAACTAGCGATGACT
>CAYOXH010000023.1:0-11526 GCA_964407875.1 uncultured Gammaproteobacteria bacterium | reverse complement strand
AAAAGATACTGGCTGGGAGACAAAGGTTTCTTTTAAAGATGGAGCAGAAAAGACAGTCGAATTCTACAAAAAGAATAAACAACATTATTGGTGATAGTTTTATTTTAGGGAATGGGCTGTACATTGATGTTCAGCCCTATTTTTATTTAATATTAGCCAAAATTTAGCATAAATTAGTTGACGCATCGATAAATTTATAATAGAGTAAAATTTCCCAAATTGGGAAAAAATTGTACTTCACATCTAACAGGAGCGGGATAATGAATCAGGCTGACTTGGTTGATCGGGCAGTAAATCATACAACGATCGCCATGACCACGTTGTATGAGGATGAATACGCCCTAAGGTTTCCGTTTGCTTTGCAAACTATTCTAACGGCAACCAATAAGGGATACCACGTGGTGGTTGTGGATGCTTCTCTAAACGATATGGTCAAATCTTTGATGGAGGAAGCTGGCGCTATTGTGCACGACCAGTTGGGCGAAGGCATGGGCAATCAAAAGCGCCAAGCAGTACGTAAGGCGCTAGAGAACCCCAAGTCTAATATGCCGATTGTGCTTACCTGTGAACCGGAGAAATTTGGTCTTGTCCAGCATATTCCAGGGATTGTTGCACCAATCCTACACGGCATGGCGGGATATGTGGTCGCAGGAAGGACCGCTAGAAGCAAGTCCACATATCCTGATAGCCAGATTGAGAGCGAGGAAGAGATCCAGAGCGTGTTCCTCGAGTCCACTGGGCTGGATTTTGATGTGGCGTTTGCGCCCTTGGCCTTTCCCGCGCACAATGCCCATCATTTTACTGGGTATGACGGCGCGAAGTTTGGTCTTTCTGACAAGTGGGATTCAACGCATCTGCCCGCTGTGTTCGCTCATGCTGCGGGTGTTAATGTGGTTCGGGTAGATGTGGATTTTCGATATCCGTCGGCGCAGAAAGCTCTGGAAGAAATCGACGAGGCCATGGCCGAAAAGCGCGCCAAACAGAGAGAAGAACTCTGCCGTGCGTACGAGGTCATCGGCAAACACCTTGGACTGCCAAGGTAGGCCGCTAACCATGTGAAAGGAGATGGTTTATGTCAGGATTTACGGACTGGCTAGAGAAACAACGGGAAAGGAAGGATCCCGTTGGAGATCTGGCCAGGGAAGGGATGTGATAAAAGATTCAAACTGGCCGCCTATAGAGCTCGGTTACAATGAGCTAGAGTCGCACCTTGAAGAAATAGGTGCGTCTGACGCGGTTATAGATGCTTTTAAAAGGGCATGGCAAGAGTGGAGAGGTTCGGAGTAAATTCCGATCAGTCCGCTCTTGGCGCAGAGGGGGGGGTAATGTTTCACAGCATGCCCCCCTGTTTTTATTGTAATTTTAGCTATTTTTTGCTAGGATATATTTCTAAGCTATCAGAATTAGTGTCATTCCGACCGAAGTGACACATTGTACTCAATGTGGAACGAAGTGGAGGAATCTCTTTCTTCCTTTAAAAAAGGGATCCCTCGACTACACCGATGAGTACATCGGCTCCGCTCGGGATGACAATGGGTATTACCATGCAAGAATATAATCAAAAAATCAAGGTTGGATTTATAGTTGATGACATTGACCGAAGGGCAATGGGCACTGCTTTGTATATGCAGCGCTTAATTGATCAACTAGTTAAGAACCATTCACACGAAATTGAGCTTGTTCTAATCTCGCGAGAAGGTAAAGGAGTACATCCTGTTTGCCGTCTAGCGCGACACATAGAAATCCCGACATTCAAGCTTCAAAAATTCTCTGGAGTGTTTTCGTTCATGCGATGGTTTTTTATGAATAAAGAGGAGTTTGATATTATCCATTATCCTCGTCCAAAACTTTATCCATTCTTTTGGGTCGCAAAAACCAAAAAGAATGTGGTCACTTTCCATGATGCCCCAGAAAAAGGAAGTCCTCGGTTCCGCACACCTGCGAATTATTTTTGGGAGTGGACTATTAAATTATGGTTTCATAAATATATTGATGCTGCCTTAGGGGCGTCTCATTATAGCGCAAAAACTATTTGGGAATATTATCATACCGATAAGGATAAGACCTTTGGAATACAGAACGGAGGAGGCAAGGGATTTTTTCCTATTGATGAACAAAAAATTAGTTCAGCAAAAGACACGCTTGCAGAGAAATATAAGATTCCGTTTCCATATATTTTACAAGCAACTCGTTTTGTTCCACACAAGAATCCACATAGACAAATTCAAGCATTTGGGATTTTAAAAAAGAAATATAATGTTCCGCATAAATTAGTTATCATGGGGGGCGGCTCAAGCCATGATCCTGAATTTGATAAAGTCGTAAATAAGGCAATTGAAGTTTCTGGAGCAAAGGACGATATCTTTATTGCTCCGTTCATCGACGATGAGGACATGAACGCGCTATATAATTGCGCTGATTTGTTTATTCAAGCAGGAACTTCAGATGGATTTAGCATTCCAATCGCAGATGCTTTGTCCGCTGGGCTTCCAATTGTTACATCAGACAGGTCTGTGTTCCCAGAGATGGTAGGGGAGGCGGGGGTATTGGCTGACCCGTTTAATCCGGATTCCATGGCAGAGGCAATGCATAAAATCCTAAGTGATAATGACTTTAAAGCATCACTTTCACAAAAAGCGCTTGAACAGGCAAAGCTGTTTACTTGGGAGAGAATGTCTAATGAAATGGTTGGAATTTACAGGAAAACATTGACTAAACAACAGTAATCTTGTAAAGTAATTTCTTATAATTAACGTCATTCTGAACAAGCTCGGTAACTCCGAGCGCAGTGAAGAATCTCGTCGTTATTTACTGCAGTAAGTATCCGCGGGATCCTTCACTGCGGTCGCGAGTACACTCCCTTGTTCAGGATGACGTGTTTAGATTATGTCCAAAAAAACAGCACTAATAACAGGAGCAACAGGCCAGGATGGTTCTTATATGGTTGATTTTTTGCTTGATAAGGGCTATTCAGTACATGTATTGGTTCGCCAGTCATCAAGCGCTGATAAGACCAATTGGCGCATTGCAAACCATTTCCGTAATGATGAGGATAAGCACCCAAATCTTGAGGTGCATTTTGGTGATTTAACTGATGCAAATTCTTTACTTAGTGTCATCAACAAAATAAAGCCAGATGAACTTTATAATTTTGCAGCGCAAGGAAGTGTTGCGGTATCCTGGAAAAATCCAGAATACACGGCAAATGTAAATGCCTTAGGCCCAATCCGTATAATGGAGATTCTAAAAAATTTGGATCTTCTGAATAGCACCAAAATGTATCAAGCAGCAACAAGTGAAATTTTTGGGGTGCCAAAAGTTAGCCCGCAAACAGAGGATCTTCCAGTAAATCCTTCAAACCCCTATGCAGTCGCAAAACTATATGCCATGAATATGGTTGGCCACTACCGCGAGCGGTATGGATTTTTTGGATGCAGCGCTATTTTGTATGCGCATGATTCACCGCGCAAGGATGAGATGTTTGTGTTTAAAAAAATTACTCAATCATTGGTCCGCATAAAGCATGGGTTGCAGGAAACTTTGTATCTTGGAAACTTAGATGCAAAAAAGGATTGGGGTTATGCTCCTGATTATGTTGAGGCAATATGGCTTATGTTGCAGCAAGAAAAGCCAGATGACTACATACTCGCAACTGGCCAAATGCATACTTTACGAGACATCATCACAAAATCCTGCGACATACTTGGTATTGATATTGAGTGGGAAGGCGAAGGAAAGAACGAAGTTGGAATTGATAGAAAAACAGGAAAGGAAATTATCAAAATCAGTGAAAAGTTTTTTAGACCTTTTGATCCGAATGTGGATAAAGACATGGCTTTAACGGGGGACATTAGTAAAGCAAAAAAGGTTTTAAACTGGCAACCAAAGACGGATTTTAATGGATTAATTGATATAATGATTACAGAGGGGGAAAAAGAAATAAAGTAATTAGAATAAAGTTGTCATCCCGACCGAAGCGAGTCCTGTAATCAGGACGAGCGTAGTGGAGGGATCTCTTTTTAAAACAAGAGAAGAGATCCCTCCACTACATTCCACATTGAGTACAATGTGTCACTTCGGTCGGGATGACAGACGTTTTACGACCACGTTTCATATATGCAAAAAATCAATCAACAAATAGGAGTGGGGTGTGCTGATTTTTCTGAAAAAGAAAAGCACTACGTGAACCAAGTTCTGGATTCAGACCGGCTTTCTTATGGACCATTTTTAAAAAAGTTTGAGCAGGATTTTGCCTTAGCGCATGAATGTAAATACGGTTTTATGGTTAATAGTGGAACAAGCGCTTTATCCTTATCTTTAGCTTGTTTAAAAGAAGTTCATGAATGGAAAAACGGTGACGAAGTATTGTGCCCAAGTGTCACATTTGTGGCATCAAGCAACAGTATTTTAATGCAAAATCTTGAACCGGTCTTTGTTGATGTGGATCCAAGAACTTACAACATAGATCCAAAAAAGATCGAGGAAAAAATTACTCCAAAGACACGCGCTATTATGGTTGTTCATTTGTTTGGACAGCCAGCTGAAATGGACCCTATTTTAGAAATAGCTCGCAAATATGATTTAAAAATTATAGAGGATTCATGTGAGACCATGTTCGCGCGATATAGGCATAAGTCCGTTGGCTCGTTTGGCGATATATCGTGTTTTTCTACGTATATGGCGCATTATATGGTAACAGGTGTTGGTGGATTAATTTGTACTAATAACGAACAATACCACGACATTGTAAAGAGTTTGGCAAACCATGGGCGAGATAACAGTTATCTTTCTATAGATGATGATAAAGGATTAGGTGACGAAGGTTTGCGCGAAGTCGTGAACAAAAGATTCCTGTTTCCTCGCTTAGGATATAGTTATAGATGTACAGAAATGGAAGGTGCATTGGGCCTTGCTCAACTAGAGCGCAGGGACGAGATTATGTTGCCAAGAAAATTTAATTCCAAATATTTGATAAAATATCTTCGGCCATTTGAAAATTATTTGCAATTACCTTGGTCGCCAAAATATGTTGACCATTCTTTTATGATGTTCCCGATTGTAATTCAAGAAGGCGCTCCATTTTCAAAGACAGATTTGGTCATGTTTTTGGAAAAGCGAAATATAGAAACAAGGGACATGAACCCACTCATCAATCAACCATTTTACACTAAGCGATATGGAAACTTGGAATCACAATATCCAGTAGCACTTTGGATAAATAATAATGGATTTTACATTGGCTGCCATCAAAAAATCAGCCGAGCAGAACTCGACTACATAGTAAATTCATTTAGAGCCTTTTTCGCCCTTTCAAAATAGGAGTACGCGATGTCTGATAGCGAGGAACGTACGTGTGGTGGTTGCACTGCATGCTGCAAGACCCACGCAGTTTTTGAGATTGATAAATCCCCCGGTCGATGGTGTGAGCATTGCAACATAGGAAAGGGATGTCGCATATACGATACTCGGCCAGAAAAGTGCAGAGAATTTCGTTGCGAGTGGCTTAACGGATATGGCGAGCGTCCTGATCGAACAAAAATTGTTCTAGATTTTCACACAGAAGGAGCTATGGGAAAACTGCTCCAGATGTGGGAAGTTTCTGAGGGTGCCCTTAGGCGTTCGTATGCAAACGAGGTCAAAAACGAGTGTTTGACAAGCGATATCTCTGTTTGCTGCCTGTATTTGGATGGCAGAAAGGAGATGTTTGTGCCACCTGACTTTGTCATCACACAAGAGTTGCTAGATCAACTAGCAGAGGAGGGAATTAGGACATTTAGAGCGAACGTTGTCTCTGTAGCAAAATAGCCCACCGATTCGGCGGGCTATTGTTTTATATAATTTTAGATAAGAAAGGGATCCTTCACTTCGCCCTGAGTACAGGACTCGTTCAGGATGACGTGGTTAAATCACGTTTCTAATTTTTTCTGTATCAATGTGGTCTTCTGAAGAATATTTGGGGATGTGTTTTATTTCTTGGAAACCTGGGTACTTGCCAAGTTCTCGTTCAAAGTTAGGGATGTCTAAGTTTGGTATAAAGATGTACATTTCATCACTTTCCAAAATATAACTAGACATGTCATTGCCGTCTATTAACTGCTCGTGCATTTTGTCTCCAGCGCGATTGCCGATAATTTCTACTTCGATTCCGTCGTTTGGGTAGTACTTTTGAAGAAACATTTCAGCAACATCTTTAATTTTTGCAGAAGGCATTTTTAATACAAACACCTCGCCAACTTGGGTAAGGTCTATTGCTTTTAAAACAAGCGCTACTGCTTGTTTTTTTGACATCATAAATCTGGTCATGTCATTGTTGGTAACTCTGATTTTACCTTCCTCTTTTGCTTGTTTTTTCCAAAGTGGCAGAACAGAACCTCTGGCCCAAGTAACATTACCGAACCTTACAATGGAAAATTTAGTAACTGATTTTCCAGAACACCAGTTTGCGTTTATAAACATTTTTTCCATCATTAGCTTTGAGGTTCCCATAACATTAGAGGGGAACACTGCTTTATCTGTAGAAATGGCAATTACTTTTTTTACATTGTTTTTTATTGCAGTATCAATAACATTTTGGCTGCCTAAAATATTGGTCTTAACTGCTTCAAATGGATTATATTCACACAAAGGAACCTGCTTTAAGGCAGCCGCATGCAAAACAATATCAACCTCTTTAAACGCATAATCAATTCTTTCTTTGTCGCGGATATCGCCAATAAGCAAGCGCAAGTTTCTTGGGTATTTTAAACGCTCAAGCAGTTCATATTGCCTGCCTTCATCACGAGAAAGTATCCTAACTTGCGCTGGATCATACTCTAGCAATTGTTCAACTAGTTCAGAGCCAATAGAGCCAGTTCCACCAGTTACGAGAATTGTTTTGTCTTTAAATTCATCTGTCATGTGTTACTACACGTCATTCTGAACAAACGACACGCCGTACTCGGCGGGGAGTGCAGTGAAGAATCCCTTAGATAATGACTGACAATCTATTACGAAGGGATCCTTCACTTCGCCCGGAGAATACCGGGCTTGTTTAGGATGACGGTGGGTTAATAGGTAATAACTTTTTGTATATTTGGCAATTTAATCTTTTCTAATATTTTAACCACTTTTTTAGCGGTATCTCCATTATCATATGGATTAGTGCCAGATTGTACCTTTTTTATAAATGTTTTGTCAAATAGGCATTTTTCTATTGCTTTTTCAATCTTCTGCTTGTCATAATCTACATCAAGAACATTTTTTCCTCGTTCTCTGTGTTGTTGCCTTGTGCCCACGTTAACAGTTGGTAATTTAAATGAAGGCGCCTCATGTATACCAGAACTTGAATTTCCAACTAATACGTCCGCATGTTTCATTAACCGCATAAAGTCCTCTAATATTATATGCGGAACAACTTTGATTCCAGATTTTTTAAGTTGGCTGATTATGCGTTTTCCACCTGCATCATTATTAGAATAAATAGATATTGCTTGTGTATCATGTTTCTTGTTGATTGACTTAATCGCCTGTATGCTTTGTGAAATCTGTTTTTGCGCGTCATCAACTTCTGTTGTTACTGGGTGCTGTAAAAAGATAATAAGCTTCTTTTTTGGATCTAAATTAAATTGCTTTAATATTTTTTCTTTTGAAGGATATTTTATTGTCTTAATAGTATTTAAGCTGGGGCTTCCAACATTAAATACATACTTAGAATCCTCGCCAAGTTTTATAACGCGTCTTTTAGATTCGTTAGTAGCAACAAAGTGGAGATGAGCAAATTTTGTGCACGCATGCCGCAGAACCTCGTCAATGGTTCCAGAGCGCTCTCCGCCTTGAATGTGTGCCACATGAATGTTCATGTGCATGCCAGTTATTGCTGCTGCTAAGTGCGCATCTAAATCAAACCCGCAAAAAACTACATCTGGTTTTAGTTTAATGAATACATCTGGCAATCCTTGGAGCACCTTTCCAAACGCTCTTGTCATTGTTGCGCCATCGTCCTTATCTTTGTTCGAAAACATTGGAATAGTTGCGTCAACTTTAAATCCGTCTTTTTTGATGATACGTCTTGTTTCCCCAAAGTCCTTTAATAAATGCATTCCTGTTACAACCAAAAGCAGCTCAAGTTTTTTTGCACTCTGAACTTCTCGCATTATTGGCTTTATGCGGCTATAATCCGCACGCCTTCCGCTGATGAATAATATTCGTCTTTTCTTCATAATGTTTATAAAACTAATCCATAGAGTAAAGCATCTTTATTACAGAATTGCTTTTTTTGTTTTCCTTCAAAAATAAATCCTTTACTTTTATATAATTCTATCGCGGGCCCAAGTTCTTCTTGCGTCTATAGCCAAATTTTGTGAACTTGGTTTTCTTTTGCGTACTTTATAACTTCGTCTACAATAGCCGCGCCAACACCTTTTCCTCTGTATTCTTCTTTTACCATCATATTTCCGAGCCGTATATTATTTCCTTTTAAAAAGGTTATGTCAATATAGCAGGCGCCTAAAGGATTTTTTTGTTCGTCTTTTGCAATAAGATACTTTCTGGTGTTGTTTGAGTCATCAAAATAAGGAATTAAATCATCATACGTATTAACATTAGCAATTTCACTTGGCAAAACATTTCTAAATTTTTTCCATTCTGAATATATATCAATTATTTTGTCTATGTCTTCTTTAGAAGCAGATTTAACTGTAGTTTTCATATAAAAAATTAGAATTGGGCGGAGAGGCTGGGCTAGTGAACCTCTCCGCGATGAATGAGCATGTGTCTCGGCTTAGGTTTGATTAAACCACCTCCAGACAATCGACTCTCCAGGTAGTATATACATATCTACCCTTTCCTGTTCCGCTCGCTAATCTCCTGCAGATTTGAACAAAGGAGTCGTGACTCATAAGAAGGTTGCCATCTTTGTTGCCACGGACTTCAGCTGTGCTACTAGATATTTTGTGTCGAACTACCATGCCTGGTTTTAGGTCAGACCTTTTCATCTCTCAAACCTCCTTTTTGGTTAGCCCAATTCTAATTTTTTATATCTGAATTTTTTAGTTGTACGTCTTTCTTGATATCTTTTTTAGATTTTTTTCCAAGAACCTTATTATAATCCTCCGCTTTTATTTCACCAGTACCAGGACGTTTTACCCATAGATTTTTTTTGGTGAATTTTTCACCCTTTTTAATCTCATCAATTGTAACTACACATGCATAGGCAAAATCTATGGTTGGTTTTTCTTCTTTTAAGATGCCGGTCTTTTCTGTCATGGCCTCGTGAATTGCTCGTGAGCCAGTGATAAGCTCTTTCAGCTCCGCAGGATCGATCGAGAGCGCAATGTCTGGGCCTGGCCAAGTTTTTGAATGAGTAAAATGTTTTTCTAGGATTGAAGCGCCAAGAGGTATTGCGCCAAAGCAAGCATAGTTGCCAACTGAGTGGTCGCTTAAGCCAACCACTGCATCTGGAAACTTTTTCTGCAGTTCTGTAATAAATCCAAGCCGAACTTTATCATATGGAGTAGGGTACATTGAGGTACAGTGCAGAAGAGCAAATGGAACTTTGTGCTTGCGCAAAATTGCAACAGCTTTTTTAACTGACGCAAGATTATTCATGCCAGTTGAAAGAATAACTGGTTTTTTGAACTTAGCTATGTGTTCTACTAAGGGATAATTATTACATTCTCCTGAACCAATCTTATACGCTTTAACGCGCATCCTGTGCAACCTGTCCGCGCCTGCGCGGGAGAATGGGGTACAAAGGTAGAGCATGCCGAGTTTTTCTGTGTATCGCTTGAGCTCTTTATCCTCACTCTCCGAAAGTGCGCATTTCTGCATAATATCCCAAATAGATTGCTTTGCGTTCTTTGGGATAATCTTTTTAGCTACTGGCGCCATTTCATCTTCAACAACATGAGCTTGGAATTTAACGCACTCTGCTCCAGCTTTGTGCGCGTCCAAAATCATTTGCTTGGCTTTTTTCATGCTTCCTTCGTGGTTGATTCCAATTTCTGCAATAACAAAAGGAGGATACTTTGTTCCTATTTTTCTATTATTGATTTTGATAAATGGACTCATACTATGAAGTTAACTCTTTTTTTAGTTTATCAATTATAAACACATCAGTACGTTCTCGTGATTCTGTGGTCATGCCGCCGATGTGAGGAACAATTATAACATTGTTGTGTTCTTTTGCGTAGTCAACAAGTGGGTGCTTTACAAGCCCTGTATCATCAAACCGAAACTCATCTGCCAAAACATCAGTAGCGTACCCAGCGATTTCGTCTGATTTAAGTGATGCCAAGAGAGCTTGTTCATCTACAATTTTGCCACGCGCGGTATTTATAAGATAGCTTTCGTTTTTCATTTTTTTAAACGATTTCTCATCAAACATTTTTTCTGTGTCTTTGTCCAAGTGAGCATGGATTGAGATGATATCACTTTTTTTAAGCAGTTCGCTAAACTCAACCTTCTTGCAATCTGGAAGTGAACATTCTTTAACATGAGGACTGTAAAAAATTACATCCATGCCAAATGCTTTTCCATACTTTGCCATCCATGTTCCTAAGCGCCCCATGCCCACAATTCCAAGTGTTTTTCCGAAGAGGTTGTGGCCGCGGAATTTTTCACGTTCCCATTTATAATTTTTTACATCATCAAATGCCCAAGGAGTTCTTCGCACAATATCAATCATTAGTCCGCACGCGAGTTCTGCTGTCCCCGTAATAGTATTTAAAAAGTCTTGCTCCTTCCACAAGCTTATGACTTTTATGCCTTTGGATTCTGCATACTCAACATCAATATTTTCTAAAGTATTTGATGGTATAACAATATATTTTAATTTTGTTGCAACATCAATCACTTCTTTATCAATCATAGGTAAAATTCCAACAACAAGAATTTCGTAAAGTTCCGCAACTCCAATAAGTTCGTTGTGCGTCATTTCCTTATAATCCACATCTCCAAGTGTATCTAATATTTTTTTCGCGTCTGGTGCAAAGTGCTCACCAAATGTATTAAGAATTTTCATATTATATTAAATTTTTTTATAGACCGTTTAATTCGGCTTTGATTCTTGAACAACACTTCTGCTGTTGCCCATTCTTCTGGTTCATCTAAATCAACCGAACGCCACTTTGGCATTACAACTGCCTTGGTTTTTTTGGTAATTGTATGGCCTTCTTTTAAGAATGCTTTTGTGTTTACAACATACACAACACAGCCATTTAAAAGATATGCTTTTTTCCAAAGTTGGGTGGTTGATTGTTTTTTTTCTGATCCATTTACAAGGATAGTGTCGTTATTCTTTGATAGGTGATAAAGCTTAGGGTGCGTCGGAGCAACAGTAAGCACTGTTGTTGCGTTTGTATTTTTCATTAAATTAAAACACTTTTTTATATCGTCCTGTTCACGGAGCGGGGAAGTTGGCTGCAGGATTACAAAATGCGTTGGCTCGTAATTTTCATTATCCTTAAGCCATTTGAGTGTATAGCGGATACTATCATCAACATCACTGTTATCCTGTGCAAGTTCAGCCGGACGCAGGAAAGGCACTTC
>CAYOXH010000022.1:3977-11782 GCA_964407875.1 uncultured Gammaproteobacteria bacterium | reverse complement strand
ATGGCCGGGGTAAACTTTTCCCATAGAACCAGGTTTTCTTGGGAACAATGCTTTATTTTTTTTTATATGCCCCGAGGAAAATTGCTTAATGACTAATTCAGATGTTTCTGGCAAAAACGGCTCTAATAAATCCGCAACATTTAGGATATCCTGCGCAATTGGCTCAAGAATTTTCTTTTTCTTTTTTTTATCATCTATTTCCCATGGCTTGGTTTGGGCTAGTTTTTCGTCTGATTCATGAAGAACTTTCCAAAGGGATTCAAGGGCATCATTAAATTCAAATTTAGACATTTTAGAATCAATTTCTTTTTTTAATTTCTTATCCGTTCCAATTTTAATGTTTACAGAAATATCAGATTGCTCAAGAAGATTTGAAACGCGTGAAACAACGTTTCCTAAACCATTTGCTAAATCGCCATTATATCGTTGTTCAAATTTTTCAATTGTGAAGTCACCATCTTCAAACGGAGGAATTTCTGCTAATAGATAGTAACGGAGCGCGTCTGTACCATATGTTTCAACCATTTTTATTGGGTCAATAACATTTCCAACTGACTTTGACATTTTTTGGTTGCCAGATGTAATAAACCCATGAATCAAAATTTGCTTTGAATTAGCAAGCCCGGCGGACATAAGCATTGCCTGCCACATAGCGCTCTGCTGGCGGATATTATCTTTGCCCGCGATCTGCATTCCTGGCCAGAATTGTTTGAATTTTTTCGCGTCTTTTGGCCAGTTGAGCGTTGATATGTAGTTAATAAGCGCATCAAACCACACATACATCACATGATCCTTGTCCCTAGGAACGCTAATACCCCATGGCATTTTTTCTTTAAGCCGAGAAATACTAAAATCCTCTAACCCTGACTTAACAAAATTAGTAATTTCTTTTAAGCGCCATTTAGGAACTACAAATTCTGAATTTTTTTTGTACAAATCCAAAAGAGGTTTTTGGTATTTAGAAAATTTAAAAAAATAGTTTTCTTCTTCTATAATCTCAATCTCTGCATCTGGATGAAGTGAGCACTTGCCATCTACTAATTCTGAATCGGTTTTTTCGAGCTCGCATCCTACACAATACTTTACCTTGTAATTTTTTTTGTAGATATCGCCATTTTTTTCGCACAATTTCCAAAATTCTTGCGCGGCTTTTTTATGATCCTTATCTGTTGTGCGGATAAAGGCATCATAACTTAAGTCCAAGGCCTGCTTTAAGTTATCAAACTTAGGGGCATATTCATCTGCATATGCTTGTGGATCTTTTTTTTCTTCCAAGGCCTTTTGATATATCTTAAGGCCATGCTCATCTGTGCCAGTATTAAAAAAAACGTCATCGCCTGATTTCCTGCGGTAGCGGGCAATAGCGTCTGCTTGAATAATTTCAAGAGCAAAGCCGATGTGAGGATCTGCGTTTACGTAGGGTAGAGTTGTTGTGATATAGAATTTTGACATAGTTTTTAGACCGTCATCCTGAACAAGTCCTCCGAAGCCTACTGGCGAAGGAGGACGAAGTGAAGGATCCCTTCGAATATGCTCAAACGTATACAAAGGGATCCTTCACTGCGCGTCCGCCGAGTACGGCGTCGCTTGTTCAGGATGACGTGGATTTTTGCGTACGATCTAGCACCACGACGAATTCCCCCTTAATCTCGTCATCAGACATTAATCCCAAAACGTCTTGCGCTGTACCACGATAAATGGTCTCAAACTTCTTAGTCATCTCGCGGCCAACTACAATCTGCCTATCTGGACACTCTTCTGCGAGAGACAGAAGCGCCTTTTTTATACGGTGTACTGACTCATAAAATACTACCACTCGCTCTTCTTTCGTCAAGCTGCGGAAGAACGTTTGCCTGCCTTTTTTATGCGGCGACCAGCCCAAAAATACAAATGAATCCGCAGCAAAACCGCTAACAGAAAGCGCGGACATGATTGCAGATGGCCCAGGAATTGGCTCAATTTTAACGTCAGGAAGTTCTCTTGAAACCGCGGACACTAGTTTTCCGCCTGGATCCGCGATTCCCGGAGTTCCGGCGTCCGAGACCAAGGCAAGCGACTTTCCAACTCTTAACATCTCAATTATCTTCTCTATCTTAGAAAGAGACGAATGGTGGTGATATGACTGCGTTGGTTTTTTGATTTTAAAATGATTAAGCAATTTTTTGGTTACGCGCGTGTCCTCGCAAAGAATCATGTCAACTGACCGCAACACATCAAGCGCACGCGGAGAAATGTCGGATAGATTTCCGATTGGAGTTGCTACTATGTATAATGTTGGATTCTTGTTCATAAACAAAAAAGGTTCAAGCGTCAAGGTTCAAGGTTCAAGATTTTAGAATTCAGAGTTTCGAATTACGAGTTACGAGAGATATGAAGCTATATTCATGTTTTTAAATCTCGTAACTCGCAACTCTGAACTCGTAACTCAATTATCTTGAACCTTGGAACCTGTACCTTGAACCTTATTTTTTAGCTCTCACTTCCTCTGCCACAACCCCAAACCAATCACCAGCGATTGTCATAATTGCAACTGCAACTGGAATAGAAAGCAATGCTCCTAAGACGCCAGCAATCTTTGCGCCAAGTAAAATTACAACAATAACTACTATTGGATTTAACCCAACTGTTTTTTGCATTACCTTTGGAACAAGAATATTTCCTTCTAACTGCTGAATGACCAAGTAAAGTATAAGAACCAAAAGCGCTTTAATCGGCGATTGAAGGAAAGCAAGAAGTACCGCTGGAATAGCGCCAATAATCGGCCCGATAAAAGGAATAACTTCTGTGATTCCAGCAATTAAAGCAAGCACTAAAGAATACTTAACCCCAAGAATCAAAAGCCCTATCCATGTCACTAAAAAAATAATTCCAGAAAGCAGTAATTGAGCGCGAAGCCAAAGCCCAAGTTTATCCTGAACTCTAACGAACATATTCATTGCATACTTGTGATATTTAATTGGGGTTACTGACTGAATAAAGTATTTAAGGCCTTCTTTTTTAACTGAAAAGTAAAACGTAAGCACAAGCATAATAAAAAATGTAGTTAAGCCGCCAAATATCCCTGTAATAGTGCCTACCACGCTACCTGTGTAACTGCTAAGTGTTTGCCCAACTGATTGCAAGTTCTGTTGAAGCGTTTGGCTTATATCGGACTTGAGTTGTAAATCCCCAAATGTCTGCAAAAATCTTTCGTAATAAAACGGGAATGTTGCTGCTAATTGGTCTATTTGCTCTGTAATAGGAGGGATAATTAAAACAACCACCAATGTTAAAACAAACAGCACAACAGCATATACCAATAGAATCGCAATTGCGCGCGGAATCTTTTTTCTCTCGAGCCAATCAAATGAAGGCCCTAAAGTCGCCGCAAAAATAAGAGAGATAAAAAGTAGGACAATAATATCCCAAACCATGTACACAAATCCAATCACAGCTAAAACAGCCAGTATTTTTATAATACTAAGCGATGATATGTGGATAGTTATACTATCTTTTGGATCTGTTAATGGATTACTCATAGTTTTGCACGTCATCCTGAGCCGAGTGACGAAGCCGTACTCGGCGAGGAACGAAGTCGAAGGATCTCGTCGTATTTTACTGCAATAAATGTCCACGAGATCCTTCACTTCGCCCTGGATTACAGGGCTCGTTCAGGATGACGTTTCTACTATTATACTAAAAATTCAAATGTTTGCCAAATTTCTTTGTATCCTTAAATGGGCTTAATGTTGATAACACTACTCTATTCCGCTTTAAAATGCTGTTTGCGACTCGTGACACGTCTTTTAGGGTAATTTTTTCTACTTTAGAAAAAACCTCATCTGGAGTAAGTATTTTGCTGTGAAACATAACTTGTTCCGCGTAAAAGGAAGATATATCCAAGGAATCCTCTTGGCTTAAGGCCATTTTTCCTTTTATGTATTGCTTTGATTTAGTTAATTCTTGTTGAGATACACCATTCTTTTTAATATCCCTAATCTCATTGCTAATTGCACGAAGCGCTTTATCTATCTTTTTTAAATCAAGGCCTGCCTGAATCAAAAAACTTCCTGCCTTTTCCATCAAGTCCGTGCTTGCGCGGATAAAGTAACATAGACCAAGGCGCTCGCGAACTTGGATAAAAAGGCGCGAGCTCATGTTGCCCCCTAAAATATTCGCAAATACACCTAATGCGTATCTATCTTTGTGGTCAATATCAAGCCCAGGAAAACCCAAAATCAAATGAGCTTGGCTGGTTTCTTTGTAATGCGCGGAAAACTCTGGTAATTTATTATGATTGGCTTTTTCTTTGGCTTTATTTTGGGGTCCTTTATTTATATCCCCAAATCCATCCTCTAAAAGCTTTACAGCTTTCTTTTGAATAAAATTCCCTGCTATAGAAATTATAATATTGCTGCTGTGATAATGTTTTTGCCAATACTTGATTAGTTCTTTTTGTTTCATGGATTGGATGGTGGTTTTTGTTCCTATAACATGCCTGCCAAGAGCGGAACTTTTTCCATATAAATCCTCTTCAAAAAAATCAGCTATTTTTGACATTGGGTTATCCTCATACATGTTTATTTCTTCGAGGATTGTTCCTCGCTCGCGCTCTACTTCTTTTGGATCAAAAATAGAATTGCTAATCATGTCCGAAAGCATATCAACCGCAAGATTCAGGTTTGATGATTCAGCTTTTATGTAATATCCAGTTTTCTCTTTGCTAGTAAAAGCATTATAGTCCGCGCCAATTGAATCCAGTTCCTGTGATATCTCAAGAGTTGAAGGCCGCTTTTTTGTTCCTTTGAAAAGCAGATGCTCCACAAAATGCGATGCTCCGTTATTTTTTGCACTCTCGAATCTGGAGCCAACTTTTACCATAACCAAAACAGACACTGCGCGAGTGGATGTTTGTGGAGAAAGGATTACCTTTATCCCATTTTTGAGTTTTGTTTGATTAAACATGGTATTGTGCGTCATCCTGAATTTCACCGTCATTCTGAGCGAAGCGAATCACTGTACTCAGTGATGAACGAAGTCGAAGAATCTACATGGAAAAAGCATATTCGTTGTTGTTGTAGATCCTTCGACTCCACTCCCTGCTGATTACAGCAGGTCGTTCCGCTCAGGATGACGGGTAGGAATTACATCTAGTCATCTACATCATCTAATAAGGACAACTCCTTAAACTCTGGATTCATTGATCTGATTAGTTTTATTTTCTTTGCTCTCCTTCATCCTTTTAACTGTTTTTCTCTTCTAATCGCATCCTCAATATTGTCGTATCTCTCGTAGTATACTAGTTTTTTTACATGATAACGTTTGGTAAAACTATTTTCATAAATTCCTTTCTTATGTTCATAATCTCTAACATGTAAATCAGATGTTACACCTATATAAAAAACAGAATTTAGTTTTGTTGTTGTTATATATACATACCCTCCTTTTTGCATAATTTTAATCGTCATTCTGAGCGAAGTGAATCACTGTACTCAGCGATGAATGAAGTCGAAGAATCTGCGTAGATAACAATCTGCTATTGGCGTAGATCCTTCGACTTCACTCACCAATGAGTACATTGGTTCGTTCCGCTCAGGATGACGCAATAAATTAAACTTAACCCATCACGACGATAACTAATTTAGTTTCTCTCGCAAGTAATCCTCAAGTTCCGTAATACTAACCCGCTCCTGCTTCATTGTATCCCGCTCGCGGATAGTGACTGTGTCGTCATCTAAGGTATCAAAGTCCACAGTAATACAAAACGGGGTGCCGATTTGGTCTTGAGAATAATATCGCTTGCCAATATTGCCACGGTCATCCCACGCAACCATGAACTTGGAACGTAAATCTTTGTATACTGATTGGGCTTTTTCTACTAGCTCTGGTTTGTTGCGCATAAGCGGGAACACAGCTGCTTTATATGGAGCTAATTGCGGCTTAAGTTTTAGCACAACCCGATCCTCTTCCTCTGTGTACGCGCTAACTAGGATAGCGAGCAAAGTTCTGTCCACGCCTAAGGACGGCTCAATTACATGAGGCCAATACTCTTCCCCTGTTTCTTGATCGCGATACTTTGTATTTTCACCTGAATTTTTTTCGTGGGTCTTAAGGTCAAAGTCAGTGCGATACGCAAGCCCATAAAGTTCATCGCGGCCAAATGGAAAATCAAACTCAAAATCAATTGTTTTTTTAGAATAATGAGCTAACTCATCCTTTGGCACGTCCAGTTCGTGTATTTGACCCTTATCAATACCCACGGACGAAATCCACTCATGCATTTCTTTTACCCATTCATCAAAATACTTTTCCCAGTCCAAATCTTTCTTTGGTTCTGGGATAAAGTACTCAATTTCCATCTGCTCAAACTCGCGTGTGCGGAAGATGAAATTTCCAGGAGTGATCTCGTTGCGGAATGCTTTTCCTATTTGCGCAATGCCGAACGGAAGCGTCTGGCGTGAGGTCTGCAAGACATTTTTGAAGTCCACAAAAATCGCTTGCGCTGTTTCTGGCCGCAAGTACACAAGATTATCATCGTCTTCTACTGGACCCAAATGCGTCCTAAACATCATATTAAATTGCTGGGCTTTGGTCAATTCTCCTTTGCATGACAAACATTTATCAGCATCAAGATGATCTGCGCGGAAGCGCTCGTGGCACTTTTTGCATTCAACCATTGGGTCATTAAATTCACTAACATGGCCGCTTGCTTCCCATACTTTTGGATTCATGATTAAGGCGGCATCAAGGCCAACCATATCATCGCGCGAGCGGACAAACATATCCCACCACAAATCTTTAATGTTGTTCTTAAGTTCTGCTCCTAAGGGCCCGTAATCCCAAGAATTTTGCAGTCCACCGTAAATCTCGCTGCCGGGATAAATAAAACCTCGCTGTTTGGCAAGGGAAACAATCTTTTCCATTATATCCTCGTTTTCTTTCATAATGCATTAAATATATCACAAAATCAGACGATAATCAAAAAATTTTATATTTCATTCTTACTAATTGCCATACGAATATCACTCATTAAACCCATATAAAATTCAACATTATTCAGAGTAGCTAGACGAATTGAAAGCGGCTCTGCTGTTTTAAAAAGATGATGAAGATATGCCTTTGTGTATTCACGAAGTTCTGGAAGTTTGGAGGATTGGTTGATTGGAGTAAGGTCAGTAGAGAATTTAGAGTTTGTGATGTTGATAGACACGTCATCCTGAACGACCCAATGTACTCGTTGGGGAAGTGAAGGATCCCGTCGATTACTTGCCGCACGCGATTCACGGGATCCTTCGCGTAGTTTATGCCGAGTACTCTCGGCCTTGCCCCGCTTTGCGGGACTCGCTTGTTCAGGATGACGGAGTAGATACAACCTGCCATGCCGCGCCTCACGCGTTGGTATCACGCAATCAAACAAATCCCATCCCATTTTAACACTGCGGACGATGTCGCTCGGAGTTCCCATGCCAAGATTAAACCTAATTTTATCGTCCGGAATTAAACGGGCAGTATAGTCCAAAACATCCTCTAAAAAATTCCCCTCGCTATCAACTGGGCGCGCGCCAAACCCGAATCCATCCCAGCCAGAGGCTGGTCCGCCTTTGGCGGAAAAACCTACTTGACAAAGCGCTTCAAAACATTTTTTACGCAACTCAATATTTGACCCACCTTGTATAACAGCAAACAATAACGGCCGTTTAGCGCCGAGCTTTCTTTTCTTAATTTGATTCTCAAATTCTTTTTTACAAATTTTTGCCCAAGCAATTGTATGTTTGATAGACGAGGACATTCCCTTTTTACCAATGTCGTGCGGAGGGACATCATCA
>CAYOXH010000022.1:1936-3967 GCA_964407875.1 uncultured Gammaproteobacteria bacterium | reverse complement strand
TTAAATCAGTTCCAAGATCAAACTGCAGTTGAATGGATTTTTTAGGAGTAAGCAAATGGCTTGAGCCATCATATGTAGATCTGAATTCTACGCCAGTATTTTTAATTTTTCCTAATTTTTTGTCTCTGTATATTAGGGAAAAAACCTGATATCCTCCGCTGTCAGATACAAGCGGACCATCCCAATTCATAAACTTGTGAATTCCGTCGGATTTTTTAATTCTAGAGATTCCCGGCTGGAGATACAAATGATATGTATTAACTACCATGGATTGCAAACCAAGACGCTTTAAATCGTCTGACGTTAGTCCGCGGATAGATGCGCGAGTTGCATCGGGCAAAAAACACGGCGTGTGGATGGAGCCGTGATTTGTTTTGATTATGCCGGTTCTGGCATTGGATTTTTTAGATTTTTTTGTAAGGCGAAACATAAAATAGAAACGTCATCCTGAGCGCAGTGACTCGACGTACTCGTCGAGGAACGAAGTCGAAGGATCCCGTCAATTATCAATTGCAATAAATATCCACGGGATCCTTCGACTCCACTCATCAATGAGTACATTGATTCGTTCCGCTCAGGATGACGTGGCTGTGCTGGCTCCTCATCTATTCACTATGTCGCTTCGCTCGGGATGACAATTTCTATTGGGTACTCCCAATAGTTACGGCATTACCGAAAAACTCTAATTTCTCATCTGCCGCGTCATCAACTACCACAATATCTGTCTGCTCGAGTAATTTGGTATTATTTGTTGTTTGCGACTGCGGAGTAATGCCTAGCATGAACCGAATTTCAATTGGCAAATCAAGTTGAGGAACTTTTGACGCGCGCCAAGTAACAATTCGTGACTCAACATCATAACTAATTTCACCTACAGAATAATTAGTATCATGCTTGTAAATTACATTACTCGGTAGTTTTGCAGAATATACTAAATCCTTTAATGCGGATGTTGTTGGCCCAAGTGTCCAAATAATCGCGTATGTTGTTTCTTGGCCAGAAAGTGGAGGATTTGGGCCAGTGCCCCATGTTACCCCTTCTGGGCTTTTATACCAGCCAGTTACGTCAAAATCCATTTCCGCTAAAATATTTATACTCATCTCATTGCTTTCAACAGAAATATCCTGATCTCCAAATTTTGATTGTATAGATGCTACAGCTACAAGTTCTGGCTTGCCAGAAAATCTTTTTGGGGGATTATCTAGCGTTTTTAAGCCAAAACTCAACTCAATATCGCCTTCTGGACGAATAGAGTCAAGCGCGCTCGTGGTCTCGGCATCCCAAATAATGTTCCCTGATTCAAAAAATCCTTCATCACTAATTGAGATAGAGCCAGCACTCCATAACTCTTCGCCAATAAGGCGCACGCTTACCACAACATCGCGCGCAACATAACTGCCGAGGTTTTCTATTATAACTGTATAATTGAGTTGCTCGCCCCATTGAAGCTTTTTTCCTTGGGCAGGGCTAGCGCTAATCAAAACGCTTATATCAGCGCTTTGGATTGATATATTTTTTTCAGTTGCAATTAAAGTACCAGATGTATTTTCTTTTTTAAGATACGAAACAAAACGAGCATCATCACCTAACTCACCAGTAATTTTCCCAGTAATTTGTAAAATATACTTTTTATTATCTTCTAAATCAGACACATTCCAGACCTCTGCGTCTTCTTCTAAATCAGGGCTAAAACTTATCACGGAAAAATCATCAGCATACTCAAAATATAACAATAAATCATCTATTTCCATATCGCGGGTTCCGCCAATTTCTACTTGAAGAGTAATTTCAGAATCAGTTGACGCAGTATCAGGGCCAGTAATTTCTAAATCAATTAATGGCTCCCCAAGCACAAATTCTTTAGATGAATTAACCACGAATTCACTGCTAAACCCGCGCGGCTGAAAAGTTATAGAATATGGCAATTCCAATAAATCACCCTCATCTCCATTCAAGCGAACACTAAATCCAAATGTCTTTGTTTCGCGAACGCCAATTTCGCCCAGCTCCCAAGTATTATTATCATCTGTC
>CAYOXH010000022.1:0-1926 GCA_964407875.1 uncultured Gammaproteobacteria bacterium | reverse complement strand
ATAGAAGACCCGGAATTCGCCGTAGCTTTAGCGGAGGCGATCCAATTTATAAATAATTCAACTCGCTCTAAGGCAACATCTTCGCTATTAGTAATCTCAAGCGTGTATTCTTGGTCCTGGGCAATTTTTGGAGAACTTGGGCCAGTAATATTCATATCAACGCGCTCACCAGTAAAACTATCGGAATTAGCGCCAAATATATACATGCCAACAAATATTACTGCCGCAATCGCGAACAAAAACAAAGCAATGCCCCACATGTACAATCGCTTTGCGCTTTTTTTTGGCCTGCGGTCAAATCTGCGCGGGTTAAAGTTGCCAGTGCCATAAATTGAGCGCATTGTGCTTGAAATGTTTCTTTTTGCAGACATAAATAAATTTTTTACTCCCCATCTTGTACTCAGGAGGGGGCCGGGGGGGTGGTCGTGTGGATATCGAAGCAGTCAATCGACCACCCCCTAACCCCCTCCTGAGTACAGGAGGGGGAATGTGTTTTGATTTATAACATTAAAAAACTCCAAACTCTTTAACTCCGCATGATCAACAATTCTGTTCCAATACTGGATTACAAGATCAAATGATTTTTGAGATATAATGCGCGATTCGCGCAATTCGTTTAATTCTTTATTGTCTATATTTATAGCAAAAATATCCCTATTTTGGCAACTATCGCACAATATTCCCCCTCCTTCGGCGCTAAACATGACTTTTTGGGATTTAATTCTGCAATTAATGCAATTCTCAAGTTCTGGCGCAAATCCTGATGTATGAAGCAATTTCCACAAAAATGTACCAGCAACTGCGCGAGTATGCTCTTTTGGCAAATCCTTTCTTTCTAGAATATCCATTGCATCACGCAAAAGCAAAAATATTCTTTTGTCTTTGGATAGTGGTTTTGAAATATGTTTTACTGCTTCAACACACACTGATGCGGATGATAAAAGATTCATATCACTACGTAAGATTGGGCGATTATTTATAGCCCTGCTTCCGGCTAAGATATCCCACCTTCTACCAGCTGCAAGCAAAAGATCTGTTTCTATGAATTGCTCTATATTGCCAGCAAGTTTGGATTCTATCTTCCGCGTCCCGCGGGCGCGCGCTTCCATTCTTCCATAGTCCTCGGAGTAGAATGAAACTATGCGATCGTGTTCACGGTAAGGATAGCTGGATAATATTATTGCACGGGTTTTGTAAGTAGCCATAGAGGAGTTTCGAGTTACAAGTTTCGAGTTTCGAGATTTCTATATAACGCGTTCCTATCTCGTAACTCGTAATTCGAAACTCGTAACTCCTTACTTTTGAATACTAATCTTTATCTGTTCACTATTAATATCTATAGATTCTCCGCCATTTTCCTTCTCTACCAACTCAGACGCTATAACTGATTTCTTTAGTTCATCGCCGAATGCATCAAAAACTTTCCCTAGTTCTTTAGACGAAGTTGAGTAACTAATTGTTACAACATCCCCAGGTGTTAACCCTTGTTTTTTACGCAAGCTATTGATTGAACGGACAAGTTCACGAAGATTCCCCTCTGTTTGAAGTTCTGGTGTGATTTTTGTGTCTAGTTCAACTTTATTTTCTCCTTTAACAAACTTAACTTGTTTTACATTAAGCTCGTCTTTTATAAGTTCTATATATTCTTCTGAAACAGAATCTCCACTAATGCGGGCCAAACCTAATGGCTGGCGAATCTTAATTCCAGATTTCGCGCGGCTTGATAATCCAAGCTCAACAATCTGCCGAACCTTTTCCATCTCTTCGATAATGGGTTTACCCGCCGAAGCTTTAGCGTAGGCGGGCCAATCCTGCAAATGAACTGATGGCTTGTTTCCGCAATGATGCCAAACATGCTCTGCTGTAAAAGGCATAACCGGAGCAATTAGCTTAGACAATGTTTCTAATACATATCTAAGAGTACTT
>CAYOXH010000021.1:0-11893 GCA_964407875.1 uncultured Gammaproteobacteria bacterium | reverse complement strand
TCAATATAGGCAGATTATATTGAGCAATTGTTTGGGTTTGATAAATATTGTAGCGTATTATTTTGTGAAATAAAGTAATTATTTAAAAGCCCTGCTCCGCCAACTTAGGGAGCAGGGCTTTTTTGAATATACATAAAAAAGTGGTATAATTATTATTGATAATATCTTAATAATTAAAATAATATGACTAATCCAGAAGATAAAAAAATTCTAATTGTGGAGGATGAGCTCGCGATTCTGCAAGCAACAAAAATATCGATTCAAAACGAGGGTTTTGAAGTTTATACCGCAAAAAATGGTAAACAAGGGCTAGATCTTGCTATCGCAAAAAAGCCAGATCTTATTCTGTTAGACATTATTATGCCAGTTATGGATGGCATGACTATGTTAGAGAAACTTCGAGAAGATGAATGGGGCAAAAATGTAGAAGTTATTTTGTTGACTAGTTTAAGCGATGCTAAGCAAGTTGCAAACGCATTAGAGAAAGGTGTTACCGATTATTTGATTAAAAGTGACATGGATCTTAAAGATGTTGTAGCAAAAGTTAAGAATAAGCTAGGTATCTAATTTTTCTTTTATTTTTTTCACCACATCAGTTAACTCCCAACTTGATTTTGTTAGATAGTCATAGACGCCGTATAACACCGCGTCAGCTATCTGCTTATCATCGGTGACATTAGTAAGAAGCATGATTTTTGCGTCTATTCCCCATTTGTCAGCTCTTAGAGTTTTTAGCATTGTTATGCCATCTATAACTGGCATTAGTATATCTAGTAATATAAGGTCAGGATGGTTTTTAATGGCTGACTCTAACCCTAGTTTTCCATTTTCTGCTTCTAAGACCTCAAAACCATCTTCTTTTAATACTTCAGAAAGCGCATGGCGAATTGACTCTTCATCTTCTATAATAAGTATTTTTTTAGATTCCATAGTATTTAATATTACTTATCTATAGATAGTGTACAGAATTTTAACCTTTTTTTTAATAAGAAATATTTTTTAACATGAAAATTACGTTCCATGGAGCAGCACAAAATGTAACTGGCTCAAAGCACTTAATTGAAACCGAAGATGGGTATCAATTGCTTTTGGATTGCGGATTTCATCAAGGCCACCGTAAAGAAGCGGAAAAACTTAATCGCAACTTTCCGCTAGACGCAAAGTCAGTTAATGTAGTTATCCTCTCGCACGCTCATTTAGACCATTGCGGACTTCTTCCTCTATTAGTTAATCAAGGATTCAAGGGACAAATCTACTCTACTCATGCAACACGTGATGTAGCAGAACACATGCTTTTAGATAGCGCGCATATTCAAGAATCAGATTCAGAATATTTAAATCGACATCTTAAGAAAGGTGAATCACCAATTAAGCCGCTTTATGTGCAAGATGATATCAAAAAAACAATGAAGCAGTTTAAGCCAGTTCAATACGCAACAATGAGTAAAAATTGGACATCACTGAACCAGAATATACGTTTTAAATTATATGACGCAGGCCATATTTTAGGTTCGTCTGTTATCGTAGTTGAGATCAAAGAGTCAGGAACCACAAAGACATTGGCATTTACAGGGGATCTTGGCAGGAAACAAGCTCCAATTTTGCGGGATCCAGAGTTTATTCAAGAGAATGTTGATATCCTTTTATCAGAAGCAACGTATGGCAATCGTTTGCATGAGCCATATATTGAGACGCAAAAAGTTATTCAAGATGCAATTGAACACACTATAAAGCACAAAGCAAAAATCATAGTACCTGCCTTTGCATTAGGCAGGACACAAGAGTTGATCTACATGCTGCATAAGCTGTTCCATATACAGGGATTCCCAAAAATTCCAGTTTATTTAGATAGCCCTTTGGCAACCAGGGTAACGCAAGTATTTAAAAAACACAGAAACGTATTTGATAGCGAGACATGGGAAGATTTTGACCCGGTTCATGATCTTCCGCTCATGTTTGAGGACTTAATCTATACAAAGACCACAGAAGAATCAAAGCGCTTAAATGAAACACAAGGACCTATGATGATAATTTCCGCAAGCGGTATGATGGAAGCGGGCAGGGTTTTACATCACTTAAAAAATGGCGTGCAAAACGAACATAATACTATCCTTATAACCGGCTTTCAAGCAGAAAACACTCTTGGTCGCAGGATTCAGGAGGGTATAAGCCCCATCAGAATATTTAATCGGCCTTATCATGTTAAAGCGAGAGTTATAACAGTTCCTGCATTATCCGCTCATGCAGACCAAACAGAACTCTTAGAATATATTGGTAAAACAAAAGGTCTTAAGAATTTGTTTTTAGTTCATGGTGAAAAAGAGGGAATGGATGTATTTGCTGATTTAGTAAACAAAAAGTATCAAAATTTTGAGGTCAATATTCCAAAGCGCGGGGAGTCATTTGAAGTTTAGTATACGTATCGTAAAAAATATGGTATAGTGGCATGGTTAATCCCTATGCTTAAAAAGATTATTATTTTCCTTATTCTCATTGGCGTCGCTACAGCTGTGGTGAGTTATTTTGTGGTAGGTAAAGAGCAAAATATTGAGTATGTAACATCAACTGTTGAGAGCGGAACACTTACACAAAGCGTTGAAGCAACCGGCAAGGTAGAGTCAATAGAGCGTATAGAGCTTAACTTTCGGACAACCGGCAGAATAGAAGATATGAATGTTAAGGTTGGTGATGAGGTAACATCAAACCAGATTTTGGCCAGATTAGAATCCCGCGCTTTAATGAGCAAGGTTTCTGATGCGCGCGCAAAAGTAGAAAAAGAAAAAGCTGACTATGATAAATTGCTCGCGGGTGCTTCTGATGAAGACATTAAAGTAGATGAGGATATGGTTGCGCAAAAAGAAAAAGATGTTGCTTCTGCTGAAAACTCTTTGGTAAATTTGCGCGTAAAGCGAAAAATAGAATTAGATAATCTTAAAGAAAAAGCAATTACCTCGCTTAAGAACGAAATCCTAGTTGCAGAGCTTGCACTTGAGGTCATAGATAATACCTTAGATGACCCAGACGCTGAATCAAGTTACGCGTATGTATTAACTGAAAAAACAACAGCCCTAATCAGCCGGAACAGCGCAGGCAGCGAGGTGAGCGCGGTTTCTGAAGCTGCTGATTTGCTTGAGGTAAACTCAAACGATGATGATGTGTTAAGTGGGCTGGATGATGGAAAAGCAATGCTTAACTTCGTAAAAGACGCGCTTTCTGACACCATGGACGTGCTAAAAGGCGCAAGCACAACCTACAATTTTACAGAATCAGACCTTGATACCTTAAAGAGCAATATTCAAACCCAGCAAACAACCATTAATACTTCAAGTACCAACATTGTAACCGCAAAAACAAACTGGACAGGTAAAATCGCATCCTATAATGATCAAATTGCAGCAGCAGAAGATGATGTATCCCAGGCCAAAAGCGCGCTATCTGTTGCCGAATCACAGCTGGAATTAAAAAAATCACCACCACGAACTTTTGAAATTAACGCGCAAAAAGCAGAAGTTTCACAAGCTGAAGCAGCGCTAAGCTTGGCACTGGCAAACTTAGAAGAAGCAGTTATTCGGGCCCCGCTTTCTGGGATCATTACCAAAAAGTACTATGAAGCAGGGGAGCAGACGTCACTTGCGTCTCCAGTTTTAGAAATGATCGGCCAGGCAACACTTGAAATCGAAGTTGATATTCCAGAGTCAGATATCGCCAAAGTGTTAACCGGCCAAACTGTGGAGATTACATTAGACGCGTTTGGTGATGAAAATATATACCATGGTTCAATTACGTTTGTTGATCCTGCAGAAACATTAATTCAGGATGTGGTGTATTATAAGGTGAAGGTCGCGTTTAGCGATTCAGGCCAGGTAAAGCCAGGCATGACCGCAAATGTAACCATTGTAACTGACGCAAAAGAAGATGTGCTTTGGGTTCCGTTCCGTGCGGTTAAAACGCGCAATGGGGATAAGTATGTTGAGATATTATCTGTTGGTATGCCGGTTGAGCGCGCGGTTCAAGTTGGTTTGCGCGGGGATTTAGGCATTGAGATTGTATCTGGGATAGAGGTAGGAGATGAGGTTATTACGTTTGTGAAAGAGAAGTAGTATGCGAGTGGATTTAATTGAAGTAAAAAATTTATACAAGAATTATGAAACCGATGAGGTGGTGACTAAGGTGTTGCATGACATTTCTTTTTCTATTACCAGCGGAGAGTTTGTTGCTATTATGGGGCCATCTGGCTCGGGCAAATCTACGTTAATGCATATTTTAAGTTTTTTAGACAGGCCTACTCGAGGGGAGTACTTATTCAAGGGCGATGATACCTCAAAATTTGATGATGCTAAGCTTGCGCGCCTTAGGAATCGTGAAGTTGGATTTGTGTTTCAGCAGTTTAATTTACTGCCGCGCACATCTGTTTTTGATAATGTAAAACTTCCCTTAACCTATACGAGTAAAATAAAAGAATCCACCAAAACAGAACATGTTAAAAAAGTAGTCAAATCAGTTGGCCTTGACCATCGCGTGAATAATCTCTCGAACCAGCTTTCAGGCGGCGAAAAACAGCGCGTTGCTATTGCGCGCGCCTTGGTAAATGATCCAGATGTGATTTTTGCAGATGAGCCAACCGGAAATCTTGACTCAAAATCTGGGGCGCAAGTTATGGAAATTTTAGATGATTTGAGCAATCAAGGCAAAACCGTTATCCTAGTTACGCATGAGCAGTATACTGCAGAATATGCAGAGCGCATTATCAAGTTAAAAGACGGCAAAATAGTGTCTGACAACCACGATCATCACAGAAGGAGAGAGGGATTAAAGAAATAATTATTGCGCTCGCAACGCATCCACTGGCTCGAGTGAGGCAGCTTTTTTTGCTGGATAAATTCCAAAAATCAAGCCCGTTACCATGGCAAAGCCAACACCCAAAATTACACCTCCAATAGAAAAATTATACCCCCAATCTAATCCCATAACATTTGCCACATACATAGCACCCAAGCTAATCAGCTCTCCAATAATAATTCCAACAATTCCGCCTAGTACGGTCAAAAATACTGCCTCCCACAAAAATTGCCACATAATGTTTGAATTTGTCGCGCCAACTGATTTGCGCAAGCCAATCTCATAGGTTCTTTCTGCAACCGATACATACATAACATTCATAATGCCAACACCGCCAACAAGTAAAGAAATAGCCGCAATAGCCGCAAGCAACAGTGTAATGCCGTTGGTAATAGTACCAACCATTTCCAAGGCCTCTTCTTCAGAAGTAACTGCAAAATCATCTTTATTAGGATCAGTAATATTGTGCTGTTCGCGCATAATACTAATTAGATCCAAAGAGGTCATGTCAACAGCATCAGTATCGTGCATGTATGCAATAATAAACTGAATATGGCTAATGCCCATTACCTGTTTTTGCAGAGTAGTAATAGGCATAAAAATAGCATTATCCATATCTAAGAAAAAGGTGCTGCCTTGCTCTTCCATCACCCCTATCACGCGAAACGTCTTATTCCCAATTTTAATGCGGTTGCCAAGCGCATCACTTTCGCCGAAGAATTTTTCCGCAAGAGCGCTACCAATTACTGCAACACGTGCCTGCGAGGAATCTTCAGAACCATCAAAGCCGCGGCCAAGCTCAATATCCCCGCTGTACAAATCAAAAAAGCTTGGGGTAACGCCCCAGAGCATGGAGGTTTTATTTTCGCCACCTGAACTTGCAATGTCTTGGCCTAAAATGCCAGCATAATAATCCTTGATATTGGGATGTTTTTTTATGGCCTCTGCATCATCCAAAGTCAGTGTTGTTACAGAAATGCCCTGCGCCAACCCAATCGCATTCTCACTTGATGTCTTAGAGGTTGATGGAACTTTAACTTCAATATCAATATAATCACTGCCAAATACTGCTACCTGGTTTTCGATAAATCCTTGAATGCCGCCGCCAAGGTTAATTACTATTATAATTGATACCACGCCAATCATAAGCCCAAGCACAGTTAAGCCAGAGCGAACCTTATGCACTTTTATTGCTTTGTATGCGATTTTTAATGGGGTTAGTATCTGCATGTTATTCGTAATGAAGTGCCACAACAGGATCTAATTTTGCGGCGCGGCGCGCTGGATACCAGCCAAAAATAATACCTACCCCTGTCGAAACAAGCACACCCATGAGTATTGATCCAATAGTTACTACATAATCCCAATTATATCCAAGATAGCGCGCAATAACTGCGATCATAGCAGAAAACGAGGCGCCAATGATAATTCCAATAATTCCGCCAGCTAAGGTGAGCACAATAGATTCAATTAAAAATTGGGATTGTACATTGTCGCTGGTTGCGCCAATTGCTTTGCGCAACCCAATTTCGCGTGTGCGCTCTCTTACAGAAATAAGCATAATATTCATTATTCCAATACCTCCAACAATTAGAGAAATAGCAGCAATAGCGCTTAAAAAGAATTTTAATGCATCAGTTATAGAGCCAAGAGCATCTAAGGCCTGCGTGGTCGCGCGCACGGTAAAATCATTTTGCTGGGATCCGCTAAAACCATGGCGCTCGCGCAAGATATCTTTAACTTGCGCAATAGCAAACTCAACATCATCTTCGTGTGTAACTTTTGCGCGTATCATGCTGACATGATTAATTCCAAGAAGCAATTTTTGCGCCGCAGAGATTGGAATAAATACTAAAGCATCTTGATTTTGGAACCCTTCGGTGCCTCGTTTTTCCATAACCCCAATAACCCGAAAACTCTCGCGTTTGATTTTTATCCGCTCGCCAATAGGGTCCTCATCTCCAAACAAATCTTTATACACCTGCCAGCCAAGCACAGCAACGCGGCTTAAGCTTTTGTGGTCTGTTTCATTTAAAAAAGACCCAATCTCTACTTGAGCATCTTCAACGTTCACGTAATCTGTTGTGGTTCCTACATAGGTTGCGTCTATTTTTTTGTTTGACCATTGAATGGTGGCAATGCCGCGCGCGTAACTGGTTATGGCTTGTATTTCTGGAATTTTTCCGATAGCTTCCGCATCACTATGCTTGAGCGTGGTTACCACAATACCAAAAACAGAAGCAGGCGGTCCTTTGTCGTCACTGTATCCAGGGAGCACGCCAATTAAATTTGAACCAACTGAAGTGATTTGGTTAAAAATTAAGGATTGCGCCCCTGCGCCAACGCTCATCACTACAATAACACTTGCCACGCCAATAATAATTCCAAGGGATGTCAAAAGCGTTCTTCGTCTGTTTGTTTTTAACACGATAAGTGATTCCTTAAATATATCAAAAAGGTTCATATATAGTTATTGTATCCTTTTTATAGAACAATAACAATTTTTTTTCTTCTATGCTACAATAATAGGTATGATAAAACTAATTGCTGGAATTATATTTGCTTTGGTACTTGCGTTAGGGCTTTGGTTTGGGTGGTATTTGACTCAAAAAGGCGCTAATTTTGATATTGTTGAAGGCAGCGGACAATCTGAAGAAGATCAGGATATTCTTAAAGGAAGATTTTTTTTGATTACAATACCTAAAGGATGGCGCGAGGCAATTCCGCCAGCTGGTGCGCATACAATGCTCGTGAATGTAGATGAGTTTCATGACGACCCAGCGTTTCAACAAATTAATTTCAAGACATATATAACCATCACCCCAGATAGCAAAGAAAGCAGGGGAAATGAGGGATATATTGAATATGTTCAGACAAATCTTACAGAAGCATCAGGGTTTACATTTGTTGAGGAAGGATATGGCTCTACTGATGAAACTGATTACTATCAAATGAGAGCAGAACTAAATCAAAATAATATTGATTTTGTAGTTGGAATCGTGTTATATTTTGAGGAGAATACTGACAGAGTTTGGGTAGTTACATTGAATACCGCTAAGAGCAAGTGGGAAGAATATAAAGGACTTTGGCAGGATGTCATTGATTCATTTACTATTAGGAAATACTCATGATTATAACCACAACGCAAACAATTTCGGGTAAAGAAATTTCCCAAACATTGGGAATGGTAAAAGGAAACACAATTCGTGCCAAGCATATTGGGAAAGATATTTTAGCTGGGCTAAAAAGTATAATCGGCGGCGAAATAAAGCAGTATACCGAGGCAATGAGCGATGCGCGTGAAGAAGCAATTGAGAGAATGACAAATCAAGCCCAAGAACTTGGCGCAGACGCAATCGTCAGCGTCCGTTTTACCACGTCCCAAGTTATGCCAAATGCCGCAGAACTCTTGGTATATGGCACAGCTGTGAAGTTATCGTAAAAGTCTTATAATAAAAAAAGCCGTGGACGCGAACCTAAGTTCGGCCACGGCTTTTGCATTGTTTTGCGTGCATGTTATTCCTCCAGAATAACATGCACGCACCCATGTACTTTGGTCCAGTACTCGCGGACAGCCCGCGCAACATCCTCCTTGGTTACACGCGCGAACATCCTGGCCATGTCGTTGTCATGAAATATCCTTCCGTCAACCCATTCTTCAAAAAGGATATCACGCCAGTCATCCCCGTCTATCTCGGTCTTCCATGTGGCATAGTGCTCATGGTTGACTTCGTAGACCATTTGGAACATGTCATCAGGGATTTGTCCTTTTGCCAGTTTTTCGATTTCCTCGAGCACCTCGCCTTCAACTTCATCGAATAGTTCTGGCCGAAGATTGATAGTAAAGATAATGAAGTGCATGGGAATCGATTTCCATGGTATTGCACCGGCGTTGTAGATTTTTTGCTCCTTAGTTCGGAGCCGCTCAACAAGGATACTAAGCATTCCTTGTGTAAGCATGTCCCGCGCGAACTCAATTAGCACGTCGTCATACTCATCCTCTGGGCGGGGAAAGTAGAGGTTGAGTTCAGGCGGCCTATCCTTGCACCGGTATACACTCCTTTTAAACAGAGGGTGTAGCGGTTCCTTAATATGAGCCATTTTGCCGTTATTTTGAGGGAGCGGCTGCTTAAGGAGCATATCAAGGACCTCTTGGTGCCCTATGTTTCCGGTAACAATAAGGGCCATGTTTTGGGGGTGGAACCATTGCTTATGGAAAGCATGGAGTTTTTCGAGGGTAATCGCTCTAACCCCCTCAATTGTTCCACCAGGCAAGTGCTGCACATGAGGATTGAGCGGATACATCAGCTTCATGAGCATCTCACTGAACCTGGTTTCCATCTCTCGTTGTTCTAATTCCTGCTGAATTATGCTAATTTCCTCGCGCACAGATTGCTCTGTAGTTTGGAAATCAAAAACAACAGAGTGGAATCTTTCGAGCATCTCTTGAAAACGCTTGTCAAGCCCCCATGCATCGAAAAACATGAACGACTGCCCTGTGCCCGCGTTTGAGTGAACGCCTTTGATTGCCACAGGACGGAATCTTGGGTGTACGGGCTCTCGGTTAGGCCCTTGCGCCCACATATGCTCAAAGAAGTGAGCAATCCCTTTGTTCTCTTTGTCTTGTATTGACCCGGCCCGCACTCCATACCGCAATCTGATCCGTCTTGACGGGGTCTGCATTGTGATAACAGCGAGACCATTATCAAGCATACTGATAGTGGTAGGATGCGGGTAGTTCTTTAGTTGTTGAGTGTGCATGTTCCCTCCGTTTTTGTTTTGGGTGATTGTTTTTTTGATTCTTAAAGATATTGCAATATACAGTATTTTTAAGAATGTGTCAAGTGTGTTAATTTACTGTTCCCCGTGAATACGGGCTATTGCTTCTTTTTTTTCTTTAAGAAAAAGTCATTATTATTCATATAGGTTGGTAATAATGCCATACTATTTTATTTGAGTCAAGATTTATTTTACAAAAATAGAATCTTTGATATACTTAATCTCGCTTATTAAATAATCAATAACAATATGAACGAACATCAACAAAGCAGGTCATTCTTCTCAAAACTATCTCCAAAAGCGAGTTTTTTGGCGGGCATTAGCTCAATGTTTATTGTATTTTTTGTGGTTGGATTTTTTATCTTGCTTGGAATCGTCTTAAAAGGCGAAACCAATGCGCCAGTGGCTAAGAATGATGGCAATACCCAGGTCGCGGGCCAAAAGGCGCCAATTCCTGATGCTGTTCCGCAAGATATTCAGATAGCAGAAATTACTGATGAGGATTGGATACTTGGGAACACTGACGCAAAAATTTCAATTGTTGAGTTTTCTGATATTGAGTGCCCATTTTGCAAACGCTTCCACCCTACCATACAGCGCATTGTTGATGAATATCCAAATGACGTGAACTGGGTGTATCGGCATTTCCCTTTGCCTAGCTTGCATCCAAACGCGCCAAAAGATGCCGAAGCAAGCGAGTGCGCGGGCGAGCAAGGCGGGAATGAGGGATTTTGGGAATACTTAGACACTATTATTAATACTGAGCTTACTGGTACAAGCCAACTTAAAGATATTGCCCAAGAGCTAGGCCTTAATACATCCCAATTCAACGAATGCCTTGATTCAGGAAAATACGCAAACAAGGTTACTACTCATTCCAATTACGCGCAAGCCGCCGGAGCCAGAGGTACCCCATATTCAGTAATTATTTCTGGCGACCAAAAAATAGCAATTCCAGGGGCCTTGCCATATGAACAAGTAAAGGGAATGATTGATTCGTTGTTGTAATTTGAGGTAAATTTTATCTTATGAAGTAGGAACATGCCATGGTATGTTCCTACTGTTTTATGGTATAATAAATCGTATACATTTCATGTATTTTAGCAGAATTATTAGAATGTTTGCTCGATTTAAATCCCACAAACTATTGTTGGTAGTGCTTGTAGTAACTGCTTTAGGTGTTTTTGGCGTTATTGCGCCTGTGAACGCTCAGCTTGGCAGTTTAATGGCAGATGCTTTGGCGGGTTTGGCTTTGATAATTATTGAGCTGGTTGGAAAACTTTTAATTGTTTTGATTGAAATTTTAGTTGCGGTTGTTCAGTATAATGATTTTATAAATGCCCCTGCTGTTGTTAAGGGCTGGATTTTGGTGCGCGATGTAGCGAACATGGCGTTTTTAATTATCTTTATTGCTATTGCGTTTGCCACTATTCTTGGAGTTGAAAAGTATGAATACAAGCGGCTATTGCCAAAACTATTAATAATGGCTGTTGCTATTAATTTTAGCAAAACTATTTGCGGGATTATAATCGATGCAGCGCAAGTAATAATGATTACATTTGTTAATGGATTTAAGGATGTGGCAGCAGGGAACTTGATTCGCGGATTTGGATTAACAGACATGTTGAGTTTAAAGGAGTTTGAAGGAGAGGACGCTGTTACACCTACTGCGGTTGCTGCTGCGGCTGTTTTAGCTGTGGTACTTCTTACTATAGCGGTTGTGACAGTAGGAATTATTGTGATTATGTTGTTGGCGCGCATTATTTTCCTTTGGATTTTAATTGTGCTTTCGCCTTTGGCTTTTATGCTTTCTGCAGTGCCTGGGGCAGAAGGCAAATTTAATGAGTGGTGGCAAAAATTTATAAAGTACGCGTTTGTTGGGCCGATTTTGGCCTTTTTCCTTTGGCTTTCTTTTAGCATCATGGCAAATGTTACACCAGGAAGCAATCTTGCGGAAGATAGCAAAATTCCGCTTGGCACAGTAGCAGACAGAACCTCCGCGTCTATTAGCGGAATCAGCGATTCAGATCAGCTGCTTTCGTTTGCAATTGCAATTTCTCTTTTATTGCTTGCGCTTTCTACGGCAAGCGGAACGGGCACAGCTTTTGGCGGTATGGCAGGAGACGCGCTTTCTAAAATTAAAAGCGGCGGAGTTAAACTTGGCAAAATAGCTGCCTTAGGAGTTGCAACCGGAGGGGTTGGAGCTATTGCTGGAAGCTTGGCAAAAAAGCCTCTTTGGGCAGGTGCAAAATATTTGAATCGAAAAATGTATGCA
>CAYOXH010000020.1:0-12566 GCA_964407875.1 uncultured Gammaproteobacteria bacterium | reverse complement strand
ATCGCGGGAAGGGGGAGATACGAGAGAGACGCCAGGTATGGCGTCTGTACAAGATGTCAATGTTCAAGAAGAAGATACACATACAATCATCTATACATCTGGAACAACTGGGATGCCAAAAGGCGTGATGCTTACGCATAAGAATATACTTTCTAATGTTTGGGCAGCGAAAGTTTATATTGATGTTGGCCCTGATGACAGATTTCTATCATTTCTTCCACTTTCGCATGCCCTTGAAAGAACAGCGGGATATTATGTTCCCATTATGTCTGGCTCTGCAATTTATTATGCGCAAAGCAAATTAACAATGAAATATGATATTGTAAAAGCTAAACCAACACTTTTAATTTGCGTTCCACGTGTTTTTGAAAAAGTATATGATGCTGTTCAAGATAAAGCTAACCATGGAAGCCCTATCAAACGATGGCTGTTCCACAAAGCATTGGATTATGGAACTAAGAAAAGAAAAGGAAAATTAAAAGGTTTTGAAAAATCCGTTTATAATATATTAGATAAGATAGTATTATCAAAGATCCGCGCAGGTCTTGGAGGTCGCATGCGATTTGCAATTTCAGGAGGATCAGCTCTATCACCAGATATTATGCAGTTTTTTGAAGACATTGGTCTTCTTATAATTGAAGGATATGGATTAACTGAGACGTCTCCTGTTGTTGCGGAGAATACCGTTGAAAAATATAAATTTGGGACAGTTGGTATGCCGCTTAAAAGAGTTGAAGTAAAAATTGCAGATGACAAAGAGATTTTAGTCAAAGGGGAGTGTTTAATGAAAGGATATTATAAAGATGAGCAAGCAACACAAGAAGCAATCGACCAAGATGGATGGTTCCACACAGGAGATCTTGGTGGATTTGATGGTGATGGATTCTTAATTATCACTGGCCGCATTAAAGAGATGATTGTTTTATCCACTGGCAGAAACGTAGCTCCAGTGCCGATTGAGCAAGAACTTGAGACCAATCGTTTTATTATGCAGGCAATGGTATATGGTGATAATGAAAAGCATATCAGCGCATTTATTGTTCCTGATCTATCCGAGCTTCGCAGATGGGCAGAAGAGAATAAAATTAAGTATCATCATAAATTGATATTACAAGATAACAGAACTGTCGATTTATTCGAAAAACAAATTAAATCACAACTAAATCACTTTCCAGAAGTTGAGCAGATTCGTCATTTTAAGCTGCTCGTGCAAGAGTTTACACAGGAAAATGATCTGTTTACTCCAACACTCAAGCTAAAGAGGGCTAAGATTTTAGAAAAATATCAATAATAATTTATGGTGCAATTTTTCGCCATCAATGGATTAATCAATGCAATTGCAGCACTTTTTCTTGCTGTATACTTGTCTGTTCGGTGTAGGGGGCAGAATATATGTTTTACTACAATGCTTCTTAGCCTTGCAATGTGCATATGGTCGCTAGGGTACTGGCTCTGGCTTTCTTCTTCAAATTTTTATGACGCGCTTTTTTTTAGCAGGATTCTCTCGATTGGCTCAACACTTATTCCTATATTCCTTGTGCACTGGGTTATTATTTTTTTAAAAAAAGAGTATTCACAACGCATTTTTTTAAAACTAGGCTATGTAATTACTTTTATTTTTTTGTTATTTGGGTTTAGCAGATACTTTATTGCAGGTGTAGAGCAAGTGGGCGTATTTCCATTTTGGCCCCAAGCAGGATTTTTATATACATTATATATTTCTATTTCATATATTGGTTTTTTAGGATATGGGCTTTTTCTACTTGGAAAACATTATCTAAAAGAGAATGGATTAATGCGCATGCGCTATAGGGTTATCTTTTATGGATTAATTGTGTCCGCTGTTGGAGGATTTACTAATTTTCCTGCATGGTATGGAGTTCCTATTCCTCCATTTGGGAATGTGTTAACTACTTTTTTCTTTATTGTATGCGCGTATGCAATAATGAATTATCGGGTACATGAATCATACATGAGAATATTTGGCAGAGCATAAATTATTTTTAATAAACTACTTTGAGAAAAGCGGTTTTTTTGGTATAATAAACACATTATTTCTCTAAGTGTTGGGGGCAATATTAGATATGGGATTAAGTATAGATGCAATTAAGGCGATTTTGGATATACAAGATGATGTTGTGTTATCAGAGGAGGAGATGGCTAAAAAATTAAAGATAACGTTTTATCCCAAGATAGCCAAAAGCACGAGTGATAATGTCCGTAATTTTTCAGAAAACCTCAAGCAGTCGCTAATTGACCTTGGTGTTGAGGTAATTCCTTATGAGGAAACACTAGAGAGTGTTAAGGCATCTCGAAAATTAAAGATGCTGTTAATGGTTATCACCATTAACATTAAAAATACAATAAAGGGAGATTTTGGCTGGTTTAATTTTAACTGGGGCAAAAAAGTAAAAAAAGGAATTGCGGTTATCGTTATAGGAGAGGGAGAAACAGGGGATTTACCTGTAGACCATGTGATGAGTTTGCGAGATAATCCAATGATTTTAATTACAGATCAGCCGCAGCAGATCAGCACAGAAAGCACTTTTAAAGAGCATTTAGAGGCATCATTAAATATTTTTTCTTGGAACATTGTTAATCTTGTAGTATCTGTGGGGAAAGAGTATTGGACCGTCTACAGTTTTAACATGTCATATCCCATGCACAGAATCGAAGGTAATTTTAAGCAAGATGTGCTGCACGCGCTTGTGCCAAAGATATATGCTCCAGTTGTGCCTCCTAGAATTAGTGATTTTGAAATAAGGAATGGCACGTTTGATATTACAGACAAACAATATCAAACGTGCATTAATGATTTGGTTGAAAGCGGAAAAATATTAGAAAAGACCAAGCTCTATCCAGAACCAAAAAAAGTAAGTGAATTTAAGTTTAGAAACGCGTTTTATAAGTGGCTTAGCAGTTTGCTGTTAGATAAGAGGAGCGGTATGAGTTATGGGTTTATCGCGCGGCAATTACCAATGCAATTAGCAGAAGTCCAGGCATTGAAAGAGGAAGACACAAAAGATTACTTTTTTAAAGACGATAAGTTATTTGTCTCTATCGAATTAAAAGGTGAGAAATATGTTCTACAGGTTCCAGATGTATGGGTATTAACATCTCGTTCTGGATCAGACAAAACCAAACTTAATCCAAAAAAAGATATTGTTAAGATGGGGTTAGTTTCTGGAAAAATGATAATGGAGACGCCAAAAGGAGTGGAAGTTGGCCCAGATTATAAGCCGTCATTTGATACTAAAGTTATTCTTAGCCATGCTGTTTCAAACGCGTTATTTGCAAGTATTTTGAAGCATCAAGATCCCGAGTCCAAAGTCGCAAAAGAGTTCAAGGAAAATGGACGTGCTTTGGCGCATTGGCATGGATACTTTAATCCAGACCTTATTCCAGATGCCTGGTACTATTATGGAGAAAACAATCCTTCTGTTTCTTGTTCTGCTCCGCAAGGAGCTGTATATGCTTTCCGAGGAAAGGAGGAGATGTTTGAAAAAATTATTAGCGATAAATTGCCGTATGAAGGGGACATACATATTGAGCCACAGCATGGGAGCAATGTGTCATATACATCATTAGTAGATTTAGGAGAATTATTACTTAATAACAAGAATATTACAAAACTTGGTAATGAGCATCTTAAGCTATATGCCTAGTTATGCCTATAGATTTTAACTATTTTAATATCACATTATTGTTTGGCGCACTTATTGCTTTTGTATCCGCGTCATTGGTCTACTATCAAAAGTCAAAACGTCTGGTTAATCGGACATGGTTTTGGCTAAATGTTTTTGTTGTTGTTTGGAGTTTGGGTTATGCGACAATGATTTCCACTAATTCGTTTGATATAGCAAAGTATGTAAATCATATTTTGCACGGTGTAGCAATATTTATTCCAGTTCTTTTTCTTCAGTTTGTTGCGGCCCTAACTAAGCAAAGCCTAAAATATATAAAAAAGATTCGAATTTTTTATGTTATTGCGTTTGTTTTTATAGCCCTAAACCCCACTGCCTGGCTTTTAACTGATGTTAAAGCAAAGTTTGTATTCAAGTATGTGAGTGATGCTGGGCCTTTTTTTATTTACTATACAGCGTTCTTTGTTATTCTGGTGATTTACGCGGAGTATGTTCTTTTTAGAGCTATTCTTAAAGCAAAGGGGCTCCATAGATCGCAGATGCTGTATATTTTTATTGCAACAGTTATTGGCTTTACTGGTGGCTCAAGTGTCTTTTTCCTGACATTGAATGTTGATTTTCCTCCTTATCCAATGATCCTATACGCAACATACCCTATTGTTGTAACCTACAGCATTATCAGATACCGCTCTTTTGATATTCGATCTATTATATTTCGGTCGTTTGGTTTTAGTTTTATAATTCTATTGTCTACAGGACTTCTTGCGTTTATTACAGCCATACTTTCTAGATTAGCTGGAATAGAATCAGTTGTAGTAATAAGCTTGCTTATTGCTTTTTTGGTTTCAATTAGTTATCGGCCATTACATGGCGTTGTTGAGCATATTACCAAAAATATTTTGTATAAAATGACCTATAATCCAAATACAGTATTAGGGAATGTTACTGATCTTACTTCTTCGCTGCTTAATGTAAAAGAATTATTAAGCAAGGTAAGCGATATTATACTGAATACTTTTCATACAGATAAGATTAGTTTTCTTCTTATAGATGAGAACAAGAATCTAAGCATTCCGTATCAATTTGGCTTTCTGCAGGATATAGCTAAGGGTATTATTCAAAGAAAAGATATTCTTTCTGTAATAGACGCTCAATATAAAAGATTCCCAGGAATTCAAGTTATTGAGGAACTAAAGACACTATATGATAATGGAGAATACGAGCCAGCTGATCCTGAATTGCTTAATCTGCTTTATGAGCATGATGTAGCATTAGTAATACCCTTAAAAGAAAAGGAGCAATTAAGCGGAGTTATTGTAATAGGAAATAAAAAATCAGGAGACCCATATTCTTTAGAGGATCTTAGAATTTTAAATATTGTTACTGGCCAAATTGCGATCGCAATAAAAAATGCGTTACTATATGAAGAACAGCGGCAGTTTGCTGTTACTCTTAAAAAAGAGGTAGAGCGACAGACAAAAGAACTTCAGCTTGCAAATAAAAAACTCAAGAAACTGGATTTGGCAAAATCAGAATTCTTATCCATTGCCGCGCATCAGCTACGTACTCCACTCACAGGGATTAAAGGATATCTTTCGATGTTTTTGGAAGGAGATTTTGGGGAGTTTACAAAAAAACAGACGGACGAAATCGAAAAAATATTTAAAAGTTCAGACCGCTTGACTCGCTTGATTGATGTATTCTTGAACATCTCGCGTATAGAAACAGGCAGACTGGATATTAAAAAGACAAAAGTCAAGCTAGATGAACTATTAGATGAAGTGGTTGGCTCTCTTAGTAATCAAGCAAAAGAAAAGAATATCGAGATTACTGTTCAAAAACCAAGCGAGGAATTGCCAGAAATGATGCTTGATAGGGATAAGGTACATGATGTTATGATGAATCTTGTTGATAATGCAATTAAGTATACTCAAAAGGGTTGGGTAAATGCGCGAATGAGCAGATCAAAGTCATTAGTTACTTTTGAGGTCAGAGACAGTGGTATTGGCATTAATCCGATTGAGATTGATAAATTATTCCAAAAGTTCTCCCGAGCAGAGGCGGTTACACGTATTCATACTGGCGGTTCGGGCCTTGGATTGTTTATTGCTAAAAAGATTGTAGAAGCGCATGGCGGAAGAATTTGGGCAGAAAGTGAAGGCGAGGGCAGTGGAAGCATGTTTGCGTTTACTCTGCCAATTGAAGAGGAGGAGAAATGAGAATTTTTGCTCTAAGCTTTTTGCTATTGTTTCCGCTACAAGTATTTGCGGCCCATAATATGGAGGCGGGAGAGTATATTTTGTTCGTTGGAAAAGGATGTTCGCATTGCGCTGAAGTTGAGGAGTATTTGGACGGCATTGAGCTTCCAGAAAAGATTGACTTAGTTATCTATGATATCTACACAAGCCACGAGCATGCAGAATTTTTTAATGAATTAACTGATGATCTTAGCATTCCTATCACCGAACGGGGGGTGCCTTTTTTAATTACCCCGGATAATAGTGCTTTGTTCGGTGATATAAAGATAATAAATTATTTCAAACAGAAAATTGAGCATTTAGAAACAGAAGATATAGAAGTAAGCGGGCCAGTTGTGTGTGGCCCAGAGTCAACAGAATGCAATGAAGAGAACACAAAATTAACTATATGGATTTTAATAACTGCCGCTCTTGCAGATTCCGTGAATCCATGCGCTTTCGCAATTCTTATTTTGCTAATGACTTCTATGCTTGCAACAGGAGACAGGCGTAGAGCGCTGTGGACAGGACTGACGTTTATCGGGACCATATTTATTTCATATTTTGCAATGGGCATTGGTTTATATCACGCGCTCGCAACAGTGGGAAGTGTATTTTGGATTTACCTAATTGTTGGAATATTAGCGGTCCTAGTTGGCTTGTTTAATATTAAAGATGCAATTTGGTATGGAAAGGGATTTTTAATGGAAGTTCCTCTTTCGTGGCGTCCTAAAATGAAATCACTCATCCGTTCCATTACAAGCCCTACTGGCGCTATTATAATCGCTCTTGCTGTTTCGTTATTCTTATTGCCCTGCACAAGCGGGCCATATATCGTGGTATTAGGGATGCTCTCGCAAAGCGTTTTAAACGCAAAAGCGATTTCTTTGCTTGCATTGTATAATATTATATTTGTACTTCCTATGCTCGTATTAGCTTTTGGAACGTATTCCGGAGTTTCAGTAAGGCGAGTAGAGGCATGGCGACAAGATCATGTTCGTATGTTCCATGCAATTGCGGGTGTTTTGATGTTGGGAATTGGGATTTGGGTATTATTGGGATTATAGATATTGATTTATATATTAATTTGTCTTAGATTATATATATGACAAAGGAAAGGGTCTATTTAGATCATGCGGCTACCACGCCTCTCGACAAAGAGGTGTTTTCGGTTATGCAGCCATATTTTACAGATGAGTTTGGAAATCCTTCATCAATCCACGAAACAGGGCATAGAGTAAAAATGGCAATAACGCGCGCTCGAGAACAAGTCGCGAAAGTCCTACATTGTAGGCCTAATGAAATTATATTCACGTCCGGTGGAACCGAATCAGATAATTTGGCGCTCAAAGGTGTTGCTGAAGCGCACGATTGGAAAGGCCATGTTATTACCAGTGCTATAGAACATCATGCAATAGAGGATTCAGCAAACTATCTAAAAAAACGCGGCTTAAATGTCACTTTCGTCAAAGTTGATAAAAATGGAATGGTTAGCGCAGATGATGTCATACGCGCGTTACGTGATGACACGATTTTGGTTTCAATCATGTACGCGAATAATGAGGTAGGAACCATTCAGCCAATTTCTGAAATTGGAAAAGTTATTCAAAAAAGAGGAATTGTGATGCATACTGATGCTGTCCAGGGCGGAGGCATCTTATCGCTGAATGTGGATAAGCTTCATGTGGATATGCTTTCTTTATCTGGACATAAATTTTACGGACCAAAAGGAATTGGCATACTCTATGTGCGTAATGGTATTGAGTTCACTCCCCAGCAATTAGGAGGAGGACAAGAATTTAAAAAACGCGCCTCAACGGAAAATGTCCCATCAATTATAGGTTTTGCAGAGGCACTTCGCTTGGCGGACGATAAGCGCGAAAAGGAAGCGCAGCGTTTGATTGAACTTCGAGATTGGATAATTCAAAAAGTCAGCAATGAGATTGAGGGTGTGGTCATCACTGGGCACAGAGCAGAGCGTCTTCCAAACAACATATCTTTTTGCTTTCCTGGGTTAGAAGGAGAGGCATTAGTAATGCGGCTTTCAGAAAAAGGGTTTGACACCTCATCTGGTTCTGCATGCACATCTGGCAATCTTGATCCTTCACATGTGCTAATTGCCTGCGGACTTGAGACAAAGGTCGCTTTAGGCAGTTTGCGCGTCACACTTGGAAAATCAACCACAAAAGAAGATCTGGAATTATTTGTTGTTGCATTAAAAGAAGAAGTCACAAAATTAGCAAAGATTGCTGGGGTAGTTGATATTGCGTGTAGATAGTCATCTTTCCTAAGTATTTGCACAACTGTCTCCTAAGTCACACGACCACCCCTCCTACGCTCTGAGTACAGAGCTTCGGCGGACAAGCCCCCAACCCCCTCCTGAATACAGGAGGGGGGATATTAAAACTTTTTTTATTAGGTGAATTTTGATATACTTCAGACATGGATTTTAAGAGATACACAAGAGGAGATATTGAGGGAAAACGAGTGTTATTACGCTGTGATTTTGATGTTAAAACTAATGAGGAAGGTGTTGTGGATCAATATCATGATCTGCGCTTAGAGAGGGTTATACCAATTATCCATGAGTTAATAGAATATCAGGCAAAGCAGATTGTTATGATAGGTCATCTTGGCAGGCCAAAAGGAAAAAAAGACAGCAGTTTTTCGCTAAATTCAGTAAAAGATCGGTTAACTGAACTGTGTTCAGCTGAGGCGCTTAGCGAACCAATTACTTTAATTGATGATATAACCGTAGAACCTCGGCAATATTCTAATGATATGCTGGTTGTGCTTGAGAATTTGCGTTTTTGGCCCGGGGAAAGAGAGAAAGACGAAAAATTTGCGCTAGTTCTTGCCAAATGGGGAGATGTGTATGTTGATAATGCATTTGGGAATAGCCACAGGGATCATGCGTCAATGACTCTATTACCAGAGATTTTGCCTGAATCATTTGCTGGTCCAGAACTTATACAGGAAGTTGAAAAAGTAGAAACATTCATGAATTCAATTCGTAATCCTTTTGTGGCAATTCTTGGAGGAGCAAAAATAAATACAAAAGCTCCGCTTGTAAAAGTGCTTATTAAGAGCGCTGATACAATTCTTCTTGGCGGGGCGCTTGCAAACACTGTTTTACAAAGTAGGGGTATATATGTTGGATTTTCTTTAATAGAAGAAGATGTGTTGCGCGAAGTTAAAAAGTTAGACGATAAAAAAATCATATTGCCAGTAGATGCTATTATTGGAGACGGCAGTATCCGTGATATCAATAAGATCGGTGAGCAAGAATCAATATTAGATATTGGGCCTGATACGATCAAAAATTTTGTTCAGCATATTTCATCCGCAAAAACAATTCTTTTGAATGGTCCAATGGGAAAATTCGAAGATGATAAGTTCGCACGCGGTACGCATGAAATCGCGCAAGCAATTGGAAAGAACAAGGCAGCCAATACCTTAGCCGGCGGCGGAGAGACTGTTGAAGCGCTTGAACGGTTGGGCTTGGTAGAAGAATTTTCCGCCAGAGGCGGACCAGCCTCTGGCTGGGATTTTGTTTCTACTGGCGGAGGCGCAATGCTTACTTTTCTCGCAGGAGAAAAAATGCCAGGTTTAGAAGCTGTATCATTATAAATAAATTATGCCTCAATTTACTATAAAACACATTGAGTCAGGAGAAATACTTGATTCACGCGGGGACCCAACTGTTATGACAACAGTAACACTTGCTTCTGGCGTAAAAGCGGCAGCAGCTGTTCCTTCTGGCGCTTCGGTTGGCAAATTTGAGGCGCATGAACTACGGGACAATAATCCAGAACGATATGGCGGTAAAGGAGTTTTAAAAGCATGCAGCAATGTAAATGTTAAAATAGCTGATGTTGTTGTTGGAATGGATGTCGAAGATCAAGAGGCAATCGATAAGGCAATGATTAAGCTTGATGGTGCAAAAAATAAGTCAAAACTAGGCGCAAATGCTATACTTTCTGTTTCTTTGGCAGTTGCGCGAGCAGCGTCAGTCGCGCGTAAAATTCCTTTATATGAATCATTACAAGAGAGTTTTGGTTTTAAAAAAAGTTCTCGCATGCCAATTCTTGTTATGAATCTTGTAAATGGCGGAAAGCATGCAAGCACAAATATTGCGTTGCAGGAATTTCAAATAATTCCCGAAGGGTGCGAATCAACACAAAAGCAGGTTGAAGCAGGTAGTGAAATATTTCATGCTTTAGCAAAAGTGCTTAGAGACAAAGGGCTTGATACTGATGTTGGGAACGAAGGAGGATATGCGCCAAATGTAAAGGATATAAATGATATATTTGACTTTTTTGTTCGTGCGATTAGCATGGCTGGATATGAAATTGGTAAGGATATTGTTTTGGGAATAGATGCGGCTGCAAATTCTTTTTACAATGAATCAAAAAATAAGTATATTGTTGCGCCCCCAGAACGCGTTTTTGGTGTTGAAGAATTATCAGAGCTATATCTTAGTTGGATAGAGAAATATAATCTAAAAAGTATTGAGGATCCGTTTCTTGAGGAATCTTGGGATGATTGGTCAAACTTTCTTAAGCAGGTTGCGTCAAAAGATATTATGATTGTTGGGGATGATTTATTGGTCACAAACAAAGAACGGCTTAAAAAAGGAATTAAAAATAAATCAATTAATGCTATTCTGGTTAAATTAAATCAGATAGGCACTTTATCAGAAACCATAGAAACAATTAAATTAGCGCAAGAAAATGATATTAAGATTATAATTTCTCATAGAAGCGGAGAAACACAAGATACATTTATTTCGGACTTGGCAGTTGCGGTTGGAGCAGGATATTTAAAAGCAGGCGCTCCCTCGCGAGGAGAAAGGGTTGCTAAATATAATCGACTGATGGAGATTGAGCGGGAGATAAGTAAATAACACGTCATCCTGAACAAGCTACTCGCCGTATTCGGCGAGTAGGCCGAGAGTACTCGGCATAAACTACGTGAAGGATCCCGCGAGCAACGATTGAACTACTACGACGGGATCCTTCACTTCGCCGACGAGTACGTCGGCTCGTTCAGGATGACGATTACAATATATGGCAAAATTAATTAAAAAAGGTCCAATTGTGTTACTCATCTTAGATGGTTGGGGCATTGCTCCTGAATCAGAATCAAACCCAATCTCACAAACAGAACTGCCTAATTTTGATAAGCTGTTTGCTTCTGGGCAAAGCACTAGGTTGTGGGCGCATGGTGAATATGTGGGTTTGCCAAAAGATCAGGACGGCAACTCTGAAGCAGGGCATCTTAATCTTGGGGCAGGCAGAGTAGTAAAACAAGACGCGGTAATTATAACTGAGTCAATTTCAGATGGAACGTTTTTTAAGAATGGCGCGTTTATGGAGGCAATTCAGCATGTTAAGCGAAATAATTCATCCATGCATTTGATGGGCTTGCTTTCTGACGGGCAAAGCGCTCATTCAACACCAAAGCATTTATACGCGTTGCTAAAGCTTTTGCACGAGGAAAGGGTTGAACACGTGTACATACATTTGTTTACTGATGGCAGAGATTCAACACCGCAATCTGGGAAGGGGCTCTATAAAGATTTAAGTGAAAAGCTGCACCCAGGACAGCAGGTCGCAAGCATAATTGGACGATTTTACGGCATGGATAGAACAAAACGCTGGAACAGGACTAACTTGGCATATGGCGCTATTGTCGAAGGCATTGGAATTAAAATAGAAAATCCAGAACATGTGTTTGATCAATCATATGCTGCTGGATTAACAGACGAGTACATTAATCCGCATGTTATACATAACCAAGGAAAACCAATTGGCTTGGTCTCGGAAAATGATTCAATTATTTCCTTTAATCACAGGAGCGATAGGGCGCGCCAGCTTGCCAAGGTATTTGTGCAGGAAGAGTTTGTTGCTATGAATCGCAGCGCGTTTGAAAGGGGAGCAAGCATTAAGAATTTACGGTTTGTGGCCATGAGTGATTTTGGGCCCGATTTAGGCGATATCTTAACTGCTTATCCAAGCAAGGATTTGATCCAAACATTGCCTATGGTGCTTTCTAAAATGAGTCAGCTTTATATCGCGGAAACAGAAAAGTACGCTCATATTACTTATTTTTTTAATGGGGGATATGCAGATCCGGTCGGAGGAGAATCAAGAATCATGGTTAATTCTCCAAATGTGAAGCACTATGATGACATTCCTGGCATGTCCACAGATAAGATTGCTAAAAAAGCAACAGAAAGTATTCTTAATGGAGAATATGAATTTATTACCGCAAATATCGCATGCCTTGATATGATTGCTCATACTGGGAATTTTGATGCATCGCAAGTTGCCCTTAGATCAGTTGATAGTGCTTTAGGAAAGATAATGAATGCTATTACAAAGATGAAAGGCATTCTTATGGTAACCGCGGATCATGGCAATATAGAAGAAATGCGCGATCTTTCGACTAGTGAAATGGATACTGAACATTCAAAAAATCATGTTCCTTTTGTTATTATTGGCCATGATGTTCAATTAACTGGATTACGAGAAGAAGGAATGCTTGGCGACGTTGCGCCAACAGTTTTAGATACTATGAATATACAAAAACCAAAGGAAATGACTGGAAAATCATTGTTTAAAGGGTCTAAACCCTAGTTTCTAAGGACTAATTTATTTATGCCTACAGAAATAAAAAACTT
>CAYOXH010000019.1:1230-12597 GCA_964407875.1 uncultured Gammaproteobacteria bacterium | reverse complement strand
TTAAGGCCTATAGCGGGCAGATTTTTAAAGTTAAAATTATTACTGTAAAGGAAAAAGAAGAAAAACTTATTGTTTCTGAAAAGTCAGCATGGGAAAAGGAGCAAAACCAACTCTTGTCTAAGTATAAAGTTGGGGATGAAGTAGAGGGCAGGGCAACTGGTGTTGTTGACTTTGGGGTATTTGTGGAGTTTGGCGATGGCTTAGAGGGCTTGGTGCATATTTCAGAGCTTGCATGGCAGCGTATAGATAACCCATCTAGCATTGTTAAGGTTGGAGATGCGATTCACGCTAAAATTATTTCTATAGATGACGGGCGTGTTTCACTTTCTGTTAAAAAACTTGTTGAAGATCCTTGGAAAAAGGCAGCTGACAAATATAAGGTCGGACAAGAGGTCAAGGGCAAGGTTCTAAAGGTTAATCCATACGGAGCATTTGTTGAGCTTGATAAAGATATTCATGGCTTGGCCCATGTTTCTGAACTTGGCTCAGGAAAAGAAAAGGATTTTATTGAGTCCTTTAAGTCCGGAGAAACACATACATTCAAAATTTTATCAATTGAGCCAACAGCGCATCGTCTTGGCTTGGGGTTGCCTGGTAGCGAGATTGCGACCATAGATGACGCTCCTGCCTCGCCGGCAGGCGGGGATTCCGCAGATGAAGAGAAAAACAAAGAAAAAGGTCTAAGGTCTAAGTCCGAAGGTCTAAAGGAGGAAGAACTCAAGAAAGAAAAAGAGAAGGAAGAAGAAAAGTAATAATTCATCTGTCATTACGAGGGGGAGTACTCGCGACCGCGGCAATCCTATCGTCGCCTTGATGATGTTTATCGATACCAAAGCTAACTTCGACGATAAGATTGCCGCGTCGTCCTGGGTACAGGGCTCCTCGCAATGACACCTATACTCGCTTATATTCTAAATACATATGAGAAACATAGTTAAAAATTTTGCACTATTTTTACTGGCATTCCTAATTATTGCGGGAGTTCTTTCTGCTTTTAATTCTTCTTTTAGCGACCAAGAAGAGATTAATTTTAAAGAACTAGTAGAAAATATCAAAACACAGCAAGTGGAAAGCATCGCAGTTGAGGGCGATGGTTTGCATATAACCTATACAGACGGCACTATAAAAGAATCACAAAAAGAAGGCGGTGAATCCTTGGCTGGCCTATTAAAGATTTATGGATTAACTGACGAGCAAATTGGCGCAGTTAGCATACAAGGAAAAAAGCCAGGAGGGTTTGGTATGTGGGCAGCTGCGCTTGCGCCGTTCCTTATCCCGTTGATATTTATAGTATTTTTTATATGGTTTATGATGAGACAGGTTCAAGGCGCAAATAGCCGCGCTATGTCTTTTGGGCAAAGTACGGCGCGTGAAGAAAAACCAGAAAAGGACTCACAAAAAAAGAAAACCACATTTGTTGATGTGGCAGGAGCCCACGAAGCAAAACAAGAATTACTAGAGGTGGTTGAGTTTTTAAAGCATCCACAGAAGTTTGAAAAACTAGGCGCGCGTATTCCCCGAGGAGTTTTATTAATAGGCGCTCCAGGAACAGGAAAAACGCTTTTAGCAAAAGCAGTATCCGGAGAAGCAGGGGTGCCGTTTTTGCACATGTCTGGATCTGAATTTGTTGAAATGTTTGTTGGTGTTGGAGCAAGTAGGGTGCGCGATCTTTTTAAACGCGCAAAAAAAGGAGCTCCAGCCATTGTGTTTATAGATGAGCTAGATGCTGTTGGCAGGCAGCGCGGCACAGGCCTTGGGGGCTCGCATGATGAGCGCGAGCAGACATTAAACCAAATATTAGTTGAAATGGATGGCTTTGAAAGCGGTACTAATGTCATTGTTATGGCAGCCACAAACAGGCCAGATGTTTTGGATCCTGCTCTTTTGCGGCCTGGAAGATTCGACAGAAGAGTAACAATTGATTTGCCTGATATTTCCGAGCGCGAAGCAATTCTAAAACTTCATGTTAAAGGCAAGCCGCTCGCTGGTGGTGTTAATTTAAGAAAAGTTGCAGAGCGCACCCCCGGCTTTAGCGGGGCAGATTTATTTAATCTGCTTAATGAGGCAGCAATTCTTACAGCACGCCACAACAAGCACCAGATAAAGCAGGAATCAATGCTTATAAGTATTGAAAAGGTAATGCTTGGCCCTGAGCGGAAATCATTTATTATGTCAGAAAAAGAAAAAAAGATTACCGCATACCACGAAGCAGGGCATGCTGTTGTTGCGCACCTTTTGCCAGAAGCAGATCCAGTTCACAAGGTTTCTATTATATCGCGCGGAAGGGCAGGTGGTTATACATTAAAGCTCCCCACAGGAGACAAGCGCTTCCACAGTAAATCCGAATTTTTGTCTGACTTAGCTGTTTTGTTGGCAGGACACGCAATAGAAAACGAAATATTTGGCGATATTACCACTGGCGCTTCAAGCGATCTAAAAAAAGCAACAAACCTTGCCAAGCAAATGGTTACAGAGTTCGGGATGAGCGAAAAACTAGGCACAAGGACATTTGGAGATAGGGAAGAGCTGATATTCTTAGGTAAGGAAATTTCAGAACAGCGTGATTACGGCGAAAAGTTCGCAGAACTTATTGATGAAGAAATTTCTAGTTTCTTGGGTGATTCCTATTCTAATGCAAAAAAAATAATCACAGACAACATGCCAAAAATTGAAAAAGTTGTACAGGTTTTGTTAGATAAAGAAAATATTGAAAAAGAAGAATTTGAAGCACTCATGGGAAAGACCTAGTATTGGACCTTAGACCTTTTTTGCTGTTTTTGGTATAATGTATATGTTAAATAAATACCAAAATAAACAATATGACGCAATCGCTTTATCGCGACACCCTTAAGAAGGCATGGAATATTACTAAAAACAACACCCATCTTTGGTTTTTGGGTTTTTTAGCTGCTCTTTTGGGCAATGGCGGGGAGTATGAGTTTGTAATTAACCAGTTTAATAAGATTTCGAGCGGGGAATGGGGTTTTGGCGGGAGTTTAATAACAACACTCGGAACTGGTGGTGGAAATTTTGTATCATTTATTGATAAACTTTTTAATCGAGCGCCTGATAATTATATTTATTTAGGTGTGATTACATTTATTATATTAGTGATTATTTGGTTAGTTGTTTCCGCGCAAGGCGCGCTTATTAAATCAATTGCAGATTCTGGAAAGCCATTGCGTCCAACCCTTTTTGAGCAATTGAGCGCTAGTATGAAATCGTTTTGGCCTTTGCTTTCTATATTTATTTCTACTCGTTTGTGGGCATTGTTTATTATCATGATTATCGGGTTGCCTGTTGTTGGATTGCTTTTTTATGTGATTGAACCGCTTAAGGCGTTTTTTCTTGTATTATTTGTAATTGGGGTTCCAATATTTGTCATTGCCTCTTTAATTACTAAATATGCTATTGCATATCATATGATTGATAAAAAGAGATGGGGAAATGCCTTGGTTTCTGCTTTACAGCTTTTTTTTAGCCATTGGCTTGTTTCCTTAGAAATGGCATTTGTTCTGTTTATTGTTAATATACTTGCTGGAGCAGGCATAATACTGCTTATTTTGTTTATTGCGGTTCCATTTATTATTTTGGTTGGCGTTCTAACGCAGATGGCTTATGTTTTACTTGCTCAAATTATCTTAGGAATTGGAATGTTTGTATTATTTGTTGTTTTGATTGTTTTTGGAAGCGCTTTAGCCACATTCCAGTATGCCTCTTGGACGCAGCTCTTTTTATCTATTACTAAAAATAGGCAATTAAGCAAGATTATGAGAGTTATTGTTGGATGGAGAGAGAAATATCGATAACGATTACTCTGGGGATATTTTGTGGAACGCGTGTGCGTTCTTTTTTTGTCGCTTATAAGGTACTATTAAAGTACTTTTATTTATTCTAAAATTTATGAAGCTATCCTGCACTCAGGAGAATCTTGCATCTGCGCTCTCCATCGTGGGGCCAATTGCATCCAAAGGAGGTAGTTTGCCGATTTTGCAGAACATTCTTTTGGAGGCAAAGGAGGGAACCTTGCAATTACGGGCAACTAATCTTGAAATAGGAATTACTGCTCATGTTCGCGGCAAAATAGAGCAGGAGGGGACGTTTACTGTTAATGGGCGTCTTTTTTATGATTATGTAAATCTTTTGCCTTCTGACAAAGTCGAGATTTTGCTTGCAGGAGAGCATTTAGAAGTTCGCGCTGGAAACCAACAGACAAAAATTAACGGGTTATCTAGCGAAGAGTTTCCAGTTATTCCTTCAATTGATGGAAGCGAGCAGTATATTGTTGACACAAATAACTTCCGTGAGGCATTAAGCCAAACATTATTCGCTGTTGCGCTTAATGACGCGCGCCCAGAAATATCTGGCGTGCTTTTATTGGTTGATAAAAAAACATTAATTTTAGTTGGCACTGATTCGTACCGATTAGCAGAGCGAAAAGTAGAATTAAAATCAGAATCCCAAAAACCAACTTCTACTATAATTCCTTTGCGCACTATGCAAGAACTTTCGCGTATTCTTGGGCAAGCAGAAGGAGAACTAACCATAACCATAAGCGAAAACCAAATACTTTTTAATGTAGAAGATGTTGAATTAATCTCCCGAGTGATTATTGGAACATATCCGGATTATAAGCAGATTATTCCAAAAACAACCAATACTAAGGTTGTTTTAGACAAAGAGCCCTTAGTACGCGCCATAAAGTCCGCTTCTTTATTTTGCAGGCAAGGGTTGAATCATGTAAATTTTCAGTTTTCTTCTGATAAAATTCTTGTCTCTGCTTCTGCTTCCCAAGTAGGTGAAAACATTGTTGAAGTTCCAGCAAAAATAGAGGGAAAAGACATTGATATTGTATTTGATTATCGTTTTGTCTTAGATGGATTAACAGCAATCGAGGGTTCAGATGTTTTAATAAAACTAGAAAGCAATAATAGTCCTGGTGTGTTTGTTTCAAAAGAAGAATCTGGGTATCTGTATCTTGTAATGCCAATTAAGCAATAGAATATCACCGTCATGTGGGAATCCTTAGGTAACCTTATTCCAAAATCAATTAAAAAGGCGGGCATACAAAAATCCGTGAGTGATGCTATGGTGTGCGAGGAGTTTAACAATATCGCAAAAAATATTTTAGGTGAAGCAAGCGAGCATTGCCATGCAGTATATATAAAAGAGGGCTGTCTTTGGATAGCTGTTTTATCAAATTCTGTTTCTAATGAGCTCAAAATTTATGAGCAAGATATTTTGAAAGCTTTTGAAGATAGGTTTGGCAAAGATAGGGTTGCTAGTTTGCGATTCATGATATAATGGATAAAATAATTAAAATAAATTATATGGATAAAGAAACTGGTCAAGAATCAACACTGCCTCTTGAATCCGAGCCCAAAGAAGAACAGCCAGAGGTCTCGTTAATGGATAGAAATAAGATGCAGATAGCGCTTGCAAAAGGTCAGGTATGGAGCTTTTAGAGTGGATTGAGCAGAATGGAAAAGTAAATTCTATAATTTTTGGAGATATCATAAAAGATATGCCAGAACTTGCCTCTGGATTTGCTGATTTACCAGAGAAAGGCGATAGAGCAGAAGAAATGTTGGATGATGTTGAAAAAGAGTTTAAAATAAGGAAACAAAGGCGTAAAGCAGCTTAATTTTGGCTACAATTAGCCCAAAATGACACAAACCTCTAAAAATAGGGGTTTTGTTGTTCTTGACTATATTATTTAGATATGATATAATATAAGTATAATCAAATACTAAAAAAGTTGATATTTTAACTTAATTTAACTCTTTGAGGAGAGAGTTTGTCCGCCGATGAGGCGGATATATAGGAACAGCAATTTATGTGGTTCTCTCTTCTTAATGAGCACACCAAAGATTGCTGTTTTTTGTTCAAAAACAGCGCGAGAAATATGTAGAGGAGAGAGTATTATCTTATTCCGCTAAAAGGAGTAATCCTTATTAAGCAGATTAAGATTCTAGGTTTGAAGAATTTTGGCAATAAATCATTTTATTTCGCTATCACATTCTTCTATATAACCACACTTCTCTACATATTTCTCGCTTAAGGAGAGAGTTTAATTTATAATTAATTATGAATAATTATTAATATATATTTGCCAGCCATGCTCGCCCTTACTATATTATGTCAATGTATTTCGTCTTATGACGAAAAAACTCTCTCCTCATACATTGATTATAGTGAGGGCAGGTATGGCTGGCATAAATAAACGGCTACGATCGATCATAGCCGTTTATTTTTTTTGATAAAATGTATATTATTCTTCGTCTTGTTCTGGCTCTGGAACATCTAGTATAACAGATAGTCCTTCTACCCTATGAGGAACATTATTGCTATCCCACAATACCGCATAGATTTCATACTCGCCGGCGATACCTGGAACCGTATCCCAGAATGTATTAATACTAGTGCTTGAGGTTGAGACAGTTCTAATTAAAGTATATTGGCTAGGGTTTTCTTTTGGCGTTGCAAATATTTCAACCTTAGATAGGTCTTCTGGAGTATCTAATTCAATTTGAACAGGGAACTCTGTTTCATCTATTATTTCGTCTTTGCTTGGGCTTTTCCAATCAACAGACAATCCTGATTTTTCTAAAAACAGATTAAAGGTAACATATGCTGATTCATTATTATCTACATCATCATACGCAATTGCGCGCAACTCATGGAACCCGTTTGCTTGTGTTGGGTCTGGAATAAATCTGCCAGTATATGGCTGTGAGCGGCCCTCTGCAACCAAGGCGCCATCTACATAAAATTCTACTCTGGAGACGCCGCGAGGAGCAGATGCTTCTGCTTTAAATAGAATAATATCACCAGATACAGTATCATTTTCAGAAGGGCTTATAATAGAAATTGTTGGCTTATTTTCTGGAACATGCAAATCATCATCCTCAACTGGAATTTCATCTTCATTTACTTCCCATTCATTTTCTTCCATCCAGCGCTGAACTGATTCCTCCCAATCCGCGTATTGGTGGTCGCGATCGTTTTCATCTGGAATATCTCCAAGCGGGTTATCTGGATCAATATAATGCAAAATATTATGCCCTGTTTGGAATACTTTTTCTTCGATAAATGATTCAGGAGTATCCTCTGTAGCGAGCTTTCCTGTTGCCTTATCAATTTTAACAGGTGTGCCGCCTTCTAGCCCTCCATTCAAAATTGGCTTATCAGGATACTCAATTTCAATTTTTTTAAACCGCTCAATTTCCTCTCCCTCAAGCGCTGCTCTCATAAACCTATTCCAAATAGGAGCCGCAACACTAGAGCCGCCTGCTCCGCGTCTCATAGGAGAAAAATCATTATTACCAACCCATATTCCGGCGGCTAATTGCGGAGTATATCCCATCATCCACGCATCCCGATAGTCATTGGTTGTTCCTGTTTTCCCTGCCACTGGACGGGAGCCAAGGGTTAAATTATTTATTTCTCCAAAAAAAGGAGCGCGCGCTTCGTTATCTGAAATAATATCAGTTAATTGCGCCACAACATCTTCGTCCATAACACGCTCTCCTTCATCCTCTTCCCACTCTTCAAGCACTTTACCCTTATTGTCTTCAACTTTAAGTATAGAGACCGTAGGCCTAAAAATTCCTTCGGAAGCAAAAGTCGCATATCCATTAGTATGCTCTAGCAAGGTAATTTCTCCGCCTCCTAGCACCAGTGATAATCCATAAATATTTGGGTCTCCAAGGGTGGTGTATCCGAATTTTTTTGCTTTTTTAATAACATTGCCGCTGCCAACTAGGTACAGCATTTTAACTGCAGGAATGTTTATTGAGCCCTGTATGGCAGTGCGTACGCTTATTGGCCCTTTTTCTTCAAGGTCATAATCATGCGGCTCATAATCCTCGCCATCTACTCCTTCTCCAAATTTTGTAACAACATCCCAAAGAGTGGTTTTATCTGTATACCCTTGTTCAAATCCAACAGAATATACCAACGGCTTTAACGAAGACCCTGGCTGGCGCTGGCCTTGGACTGCGACATTAAAATTTCCATCGATCTCGTCGCTAAAATAATCCTTTGACCCGACCATGGCAAGTATGTGTCCAGTTTTTGGATCAATAGCAACTAAAGCCGCATTAGTTGCGTCATAATTTTCCGCGTTTGTTTCTGCAAAGTTTTCTATTGCTTCTTCTGCTGCTTGCTGGATATCCCAATCAATTGAGGTAATAACTTTTAAGCCGCCTTCTTCTACCTGCCTTTCTCCATATTCCCGGGCTAAGGCCTCGCGCACCATAATCACAAAATGAGGAGCTTTGATAAGGTTGGATTTTTCGGAAAATTCAAGCTCCTCTTCTCGCGCTGTTTGCGCCTCTGTATCCATTATTATTTCTGCTTCTTCTAATAAGCCAATAATATAATTTTTGCGCGCTAATAAGTCATCTAAATTCGAGCCATAAGGAGAATAATATGTAGGCGCTTTAGGAAGCGCTGCTATGGTTGCGCCTTCTGCAATGCTCAAATCCTTTGCGCTTTTGCCAAAGTAAAATTGGCTTGCGGATTCTATTCCATAGGCATTAGAGCCATATGGAATCTCGTTAAAGTAAAGCTGCAATATTTGGTCTTTACTGAACTTGCGCTCTATTTGGTAGGAGATTACTAGTTCTTTTATTTTTCTTGATATTGCCTTTTCGTTAGTAAGCAAAGCATTTTTTACTAATTGCTGTGTTAAGGTAGAGCCGCCTTCTGCTGTGCTTAAAGTAAGGATATCCCTAATAGCGGCACGAGCTATGCCTCTAAGGTCAAAGCCCTTATGCGTATAGAATTTTTGGTCTTCAATTAAAATAGTTGATTGCTTAACATGTTCTGGAATATTCCCTAAAGGGATAATGGTTCTGCGCTCTGTATCAAAGGCCTCAAACAACAAATGTTCTCCGCTTTTATCATAAATTTTTGTGCTTTGCGCAACAGATCTATCAATAATTTTATCTGGCCGCGGCAAGTTGCGCGAGTACCAGGCAAATAAAAACAAGACAAACAGAATTCCAACTGCTGTTAGTATAAAACCATAAGGAAGCAGTGTTTTTACTGTTCCTTTATTGCTTTTTCGTTTTTTCTTGGGAGGCGCTTGGCGCGTATCTACACTGGAATAAACTCTTCTCCTGGTGTTACTACCACGCGATTGGCCTATGCTTTTGCTTTTCCAAGATCTATCATGTTTAAAGTGTGGAATAGGCATCTTGACTAAAAAATGAAATACATGGCTTAATTATACCATTTTATTGAATTGTCCTCCAATTAAGGATTGGCTGTATTATATTATTAAGCTATACTATAGTAGTCAATTATTATTTATAAATCAACATATATTAATATGGCACTAGAATACGCGCCCGTGACACAGAAAGCGACTCAAAAAGCAGAAACTGAAACAGATTATGAAAGCGAAGTAGATGAGAGCGATATTGAGGAATTGTTTGGCCATTACGAGAGAGTGAACGAAGGTAAAGATGCTGTTATTGGCAAGGTAGAAGTCAAGAGTATAAATCGAACTTCGTATGAACATTTTGTTGGAAAAGATAAAGCAGAACAAGCTGAAAGCGATCAAGCTGTTAAGATGTTAAAAATTTATTCTGATACACACGCAGGCCAAAGAGAGGCGGAGATACACAGGAAAGCATATGCCGCAATTTCTGAAGATAGCGAACTTGAAGCGCGTGTTCCAGAGTTGAATTATTGTGATGAGGTCACTTTAGCAAAAGAAGAGCTTAAAAGTCGTTTAGAGTCGCAAGGGGTTGGTGTTTCTTTAGATGGAAGCGTTGAGGTAATATTGATGGATTTTATTGAAGGAGATGATTTTGCTACTTATTTGTACAGAGAAATAGCAAAGCGCCACCCAAAGCTAGAACGTCTACATGAGGTATTTGAGCAAGGAACCATCATGCCTTATAATCAAATTGTTGATCAGATCGGCGAAGCACTTGGTTCTGACACAAGCAATGGAGATATATTATATGCGTTTCATAAAGCAGTTGCAGATTATTTATATAAAGAGGGTTTTACACTTGATAGGGACTTTTTGAGCTCATTAAAGCAAGCAACAGCCACACTGCACAATAACAAAATTTTTCATAATGATTTACATGAGCGAAATGTTATGATGGAAGAGACCGAGCAAGGTATGCGCCCTGTTATAATCGATTTTGGAAGATCTACAGGAGATATTCCAGAAACTATTCTCGAAAGACGTGAGGCAGGCATGTTAGATGATGGTTATCTAGTTAACGCATATACTAAACTGACTTTTTCTCCAGAAGAAAGAAAAAAACGCGAACAGTCAGCTATGTTTGGCTCTGCTTCAAGAGATCTTGGTAAGAAGCACGCAGAAGCATATGATAAGTTACTTCGAGAAGTAGAGGCATTGCTAATTTCTGGCGCGGATGAATCTGTGTTAGGTGACACCATAACAAAAGTAGATGCTTTTTTAGCTGAGGCAATTCGAATGAACCCTTATTCCAATACAGAGCATTTTTGGAATACCAAGGCCTTTTTATTGAATGATCTTGCGGAGCGCCATCCATCTATAAGAGAGGCACTTAGAGAATATATTGATGGTATAATAAAAGCAGATAGGGCAATCTCTGCTTCTACTCCAGCGCAAAACATGTTAAAAAGATTTAAAAAATCATTAGAATAGTATGTCAAAAAAACAAGAAAAAATAGATGAATTATTAACTCGCGGAGTGCAGGATGTTGTGGTTCGAAAGGAATTGGAGAAACTTTTAGAATCTAAGAAAAAACTAAAAATTTATCTTGGTTTGGACCCTACCTCCACAAAGCTTCATATTGGACATGCTATTCCTTTGCGCAAGTTACGTGATTTTCAAGAACTTGGACACAGTGTGATATTTGTGGTTGGCACATTTACTGCCATCATTGGCGATACGTCTGACAAAGATGCTATGCGCAAGGTCATGACAAAAAAAGAGATAGAGAAAAATTTCCAAACTTACAAAGAGCAGGCCTCAAAGGTCCTTGATTTTAAAAAAGCGAAAGTTTTGTATAATGGTGATTGGCTCTCTAAGCTCTCGTTTGAAGACATTGTTAAACTATCCCAAGAGTTCACGGTCCAGCAAATGATAGAGCGGGATATGTACCAAGAGCGATTAAAAAAAGGAAAGCCAATTGGCTTGCATGAGTTCTTGTATCCATTAATGCAGGGGTATGATTCTGTGCATATGGAAGTTGATGTTGAACTTGGGGGAAGTGATCAATTGTTTAACATGCTAGCAGGAAGAACACTTCTCAAGGCGTACAAGGATAAAGAAAAACATGTAATGACAACTATTTTACTAGAAGGTTTGGATGGCAGGAAGATGAGTAAGTCATATAATAATACTGTTA